>CAZWZO010000012.1:0-10513 GCA_964638525.1 uncultured Muribaculaceae bacterium
ATCTTTCTATAATAGAGATTTTATAAAAAATCCCCAAAACTCTTTACACTAACAAAAAAGAGCACTATTTGCTCTTTACTTGATCTATATAATTATTAATTTTATATGCCCAATCCTTGTTTTCAGCATAAGTAGGATTAATGTTTTCAGGTGTCTTCAATCCTTTTGAATAATAATTATTATATAGAAAACTTAAATAAGAACGGATTCCCGTATCTAAATCTTTATAGCCTTGGTATCCATTACAACTACCATCACCTTTTATACCACCTATATTATTACATGTTTGTACTAAATTACTACAAGAATAACTACATCCGGTCTCCTCTAATACAATAGCTACCGCTAGGTAAGGATCCAATCCCGTTTCTTTGGTATAATTAGCAAAGATATATCCCTTGTTCGCTAAAGTAGAATTTAAAGAACGATTTAACTTTTCAGTAAGTTCACTTAATGTTAATCCGTCATAAACCTTTTCTTCTACTAAAACAGCTTCCACAGGTTCTACAGTAGTGACTTTATTTACATTGTTTACTACTTTTTCTTTTATAGAGGAACTTGTATTTGTCTCCTCTTTCTTATCCGTTTCAAAAGTAACAGTATTTTCTTGTTTACATGTATTCGAAACTTCTTTTACTGATGCGGATAACTTTACTTTATCCTTTTCAGTACAGGTTGTTGTTTCTTTAGATAGATCTTGATAAGATCCTCTACAAACAACAATTAGGCTCATAAGTAAAATAATAAATCCTATTACTTTCAGAGCACTATTTGACTGTTCTACTTCCATATTCACCATACCTTTTTTACCTGAAAACATTATCGATTATATCAAAAAAAGAAAAACAAGTCAAATTTGCAATCCCTTTTACTCTATGATAAAATCTTTAATAGACTATGGAGGGACGATATGAAAGTAGTAATTATTGGCGCAGGAGCATACGCTATGGGACTTTCTTTTATGTTTCATGAAAACAAAGAGAAAATTACAATTTATAGTAAAGTAGAAGAAGAAATAAGAAAGTTAAAAGAAACAAGAAGCAACGAAGCTTATTTAAAAAATGTAAAAATTTATGAAGATATTTCTTTAACAACTAATTTAAAAGAAGCGGTAGAAGGAAGCGATTTAATTGTCTTAGCTACTTCTTCAAAATACATCGAGGATATGGCAGAAGAAATAAAACCTTATTATAAAGATCAAACAATATTAATCGCTGCAAAGGGAATTGAACAAAATAAATTACTTTTCTTAGATGAAATTGTAAAAAATGTTTTGAACACAAAAAAGATTGTAGTACTATCTGGACCAACTTTCGCTATAGATTTGGCCCAAAAACAAACCGTTGGATTAACAATTGCTACCAAGAATAAAGAAGCCAAGCTTCTTGTAAAAAAAGCACTTGAGAATAAATATTTACGTCTAAGAGATACCAAAGACATCAAAGGAGTAGAAATATGTGGAGCCATAAAAAACGTTTTAGCCATTGCATCCGGAATCCTGGAAGGAATGGAAGCATCCAATTCTACTAAAGCCATGTTTTTAACAGAGTCTTTGCACGATGTTCGCTTTTTAATTAAGAGTTTAAATGGTAAAAAGAACACGATTTTATCCTATGCTGGATTTGGAGATATCATTTTAACTTGTTCTTCGAACAATAGTAGAAATTTTCAATTAGGTGTATTAATTGGAAAAGGAAAAGCAAAAAAAGAAATAGAAGAGTATAGAAATACAAATACAGTTGAAGGTATTTATACTTTACAAGCTTTAACGAAATTATTAAAAAAAGAACAAGTTGAATTACCAATTCTTCATTTAATTTATAATATTATTTTTAAAGATACGCCCAAGGAAGCCTTACTTCAATTTTTAATAAAAAAAGATTAAGGCTTTTTTATTTTGCCTCAATCTTTTCTTTACCACCCATATAAGGTTGTAATACTTTTGGAATTTTTATGCTTCCATCTTCCTGATAATTATTTTCAAGTAAAGCAATTAATCCTCTAGGAGTGGCTACAACGGTATTATTTAAAGTGTGTAAATAATACGTTCCCTTTTCTCCTTTTGCACGGATTCCTAAACGTCTAGCTTGTGCATCTCCCAATGTAGAACAAGAACCAACTTCAAAATAAGCTTTTTGTCTTGGTGACCAAGCTTCAATATCACAAGATTTTACTTTTAAATCAGCAAGATCGCCAGAGCAACATTCTAACTGTCTTACAGGAATATCAAAGTTTCTGAAAATTTCAACAGTTAATTTCCACATTTTTTCATACCATTTCATAGATTCCTCTGGTTCACAAATTACAATCATTTCTTGTTTTTCAAATTGATGAACACGATATAGTCCTCTTTCTTCTAAACCGTGTGCTCCTCCTTCTTTTCTAAAGCATGGAGAATAAGAAGTCATATTAATTGGTAACTCTTCCTTTTTTATAATTTGATTTTTAAACTTACCAATCATAGAATGTTCAGAAGTACCAATTAAATATAAATCCTCTCCTTCTATCTTATACATCATGGCTTCCATTTCAGGAAAAGACATAACTCCTGTTACTACATCAGAATGAATCATAAAAGGTGGAATTGCATACGTAAATCCATGTTCAATCATAAAATCCCTAGCGTAGGCAAGCATAGCTTCATGAAGACGAGCAATGTCTCCAAGTAAATAGTAAAAACCTTCTCCACTGGTTCTTCCTGCAGCTTCTTTATCCATGCCGTTCACTTTAGCAATAATATCCGCATGATGAGGAATTTCATAGCTAGGCACAACAGGTTCTCCAAATCTTTCTACTTCCACATTTTCACTATCATCATGACCAATAGGTACAGAAGGATCCATAATATTAGGAATAACAAACATGATCTCCTTAATTCTTTTTGCCTTTTCTTCCTGTGTTTTTTCTAATTCTTCAATTTCTGTAGCCATACTCTTAATTTGTTCTTTGATAGCATTTGCTTTTTCAATTTCTTTATTTGCCATAAGTTTTCCAATTTCAGCACTCAATTTGTTTTTTTCTGCCTTCATACCATCTGCTTTGGTTTGTGCTTCCCTGGCTTCGATATCTAAAGTATACACTTCATCTACCAATGGTAGTTTTTCATCTTGAAACTTATTCTTAATATTTTCCTTTACTAAGTTTCTATTTTCTCTGATTAATTTAATATCTATCATACTTTCATCCTTTCTTTTATCAGCTTTCTCTTTTTATAAAAAAAGATGATACCTATAGGAGTCTAAAAAGACGGTACCATCCCTTATTTTACTTAATTTCTATAACGGTTTTATCCGGACTGAATTAGAGTCTCTAAAGAGTAGATAAGTAAGTTTTTATATTAGTTTGCACCAACCACTAACTCTCTTAAATAAAAAGACTTACTATTGATTCTTATCACTGATTTCTATATCAATTATAAAATAGTTTTATTGATTAGTAAATACTTTTTTATAAGTTTTTTCTTTACCAGTAGCCTGAGATTCATGATTTTCTTTTATCTGACTATAACTTGGAAAGAAAGATTTGTATCCTTTATTAAAATTATTAAGTGCAGCCATGATATAGTATGGTATAGTATTTTTCAAATTGCTTTTTTGAATACGACTATAAGTATCATAATCTTTTCTTAATTTTGTATAAGC
This sequence comes from uncultured Muribaculaceae bacterium, assembly GCA_964638525.1. Classification (GTDB taxonomy): domain Bacteria; phylum Bacillota_I; class Bacilli_A; order RF39; family UBA660; genus CALVUP01. Next base: position 3,642 of record CAZWZO010000012.1, read on the forward strand.
ACGATTGTATATATCTTCTAAATGATAATCCGTTATAGCAACTGACATAATGTTCATACCACGACAGATAGAATTTTCAAGTTTCTCTTCTTCAGATAGATTCTCACCAATTTCTTCTTCCATACTTGCAACAACTTTTGCCTTTGCCATTCCAAGTTCTGGATACTCTCTTAGTATATCCTCACTAACCTTTTCTATTCTTACTTCTTTTTTTAGAAAAGCATTTGGTCTATAAAGCATAGTATGATTTTTTTCATATTCTTTTCTTACCTTATTTAAACGATCCAATTCTTCTTTTTGTTCTTCTACTCTTTCATAGCTAGGAAGTCTATTTAAACTTCCTTTATCATACGCAAAAACATTTTTCATAAGCATACGAGTTAAATATTCTTTTTCTACTTCAACCTCTTTTGTGTTTGTCCATACTTTAAAAGCATCAATAGCACCTTTTAAAGCCTTGTTAAAAGGAATAATATAAGAATAATCTCTTTGCAAACATGTCATAATTTTATAATAACGACTAATAACAATTTCAGTAAAAGAATAAGAATGTCTATCTACGGTATCAATGACTTTTTCTTTCATAGCTATTTTTAAAGCTTGTTCATTTGTTAACATAGGAAAAGCTCGTAATATGTCCTTAGCTACAACAACAATTCTCGTATTCGTGTCTAAATATTTATTAAATCCAAAATCCATTTCCATAAAAGTATCCCCCTTTAACAGCAGTACTGATTATAACATTTTTTACTCTTTTCGTCAATAAAAAAGACTAGATCCTTATCTAGCCTCAATAATTAACTTAATTGCTGTTCGCTCTTCTCCATCAATACTAATGTCTGTAAACGCGGGAATGCATATTAGATTTTTACCAGATGGAGCGACAAAACCTCGAGCAATGCAAACGGCTTTGATGGCTTGATTTAATGCTCCTGCACCAACTGCTTGTATTTCTACACTACCCTTTTCTCTAAAAATATTTGCTAAGGCTCCCGCTACACTGTTTGGATTAGATTTCGATCTTACTTTCAATGTTTCCATAAATATTTCATTCCTTTCTAATTCATTATATTAGCCTTCTTAAAAAAAAGAACATAAAAAAAGACTAGAAGTCTAAAACCTCTATCTCTTTATCTTCTACTAGCTTTGCTTCTTGATAAGTAGGCTTTGTAGTATCAAGAGCAGGAGCCTGTTCTGGTGTAGGTGTGTTTACCTCTTCTACTTTTGTCTCTTGTTTAGGTGCATCTTGAATAACAGGAATCATTTGTGTTTTATCAAGTGGATTTTCTACAGGAGCACTTGAAGTAGGTACATTTTCTACTGGATTTATATTTGTAGCTTGCTGTTCGTTTAATGGAACAACAGGACTTGTCACATTGTTTGCTTCTAGATCAGAAGAAGCACTACTACTCTCTTCTATAGGATTAGTAGGTGTTACTGGTTGTATAGGAGTAACAGGCTGATTTATATCATTATTCACTGGAGTAACTTCAGGTACTACGTTCGTAACAGGGGTCACTTCTACAGGTTGATTTATTGTATTTATATCTGTAGCCTCTACTGGTGTAACGTTTACAGTAGGTGTGCTTTCTACAGAAACAGGCTCAACAGAAGGCATCTCACTATTTGTATTTTGTTCTACTGGTGTATTTAAAGTAGTAGGATCAATAGGTGCAACTGGAGTAACTTCTTCATTTTGTACTTTTAAATCTTGAATGATCGTTGGATCATTATTCATAACTGCTCCACTTGTTCCCATACCATTTGGATCCATAGAAACACTACCATCACCCATACCCGTATTAAAATTAGGTGCAAGATTTGTACTCACAACATCTTCCTTTTTTGCCTTTTTGCCCTTACTAGAAGAAGTGGCAAATAAAACAAGTGCAAGTAGTAATAAAATAACACCACCTGTAATTAATAAACCTGGCAAAGTCGTAAACCATGCTGTATCAAACTTAAATGCACATATATACATAAGTTACATCTCCCTTTATTCTTATTTATTCTAAAGATATCATACCAAAAAAAATAAAGAAAATCAATCTTTATTTTTATCATAAAAGTCTAAAAACTTCCCATAATTTGGGCGTTTAGAAAAATGCATCCATTCTTTTTTTGTAGGATGAACAAAAGATAATTTTGTTGCGAACAAAGCAATTTGTTTTTTATCTTCTACTCCATACCTTTGATCTCCATACAAAGGATGACCTATATTTTTAAATTGTATACGAATTTGATGATGCCTTCCCGTTTTTAAATCAATTAAAACAAGAGAAGTGTCTTCTTTTTCTTCTAATACCTTATAATGAAGTTCTGCATATTTTCCGTGTTCTTTATCTGTGATAATTGAATTAAACTTATCATCTTTTTTTATATAGTCAATCAAAGTATCTTCCTTTTTATCTAGGATTCCACAAACTACAGCCACATATGTTTTTTTAAATTCTCCAGTATTCATAGATTTACTAAGTCTACTTGCAGCTTTAGAAGTCTTAGCAAAAACCATAATTCCTCCAACAGGTCGATCCAATCTATGTACAAGGCCTAAATAAACATTACCGGGTTTATTGTACTTTTTTTTAATATATTCCTTTATAAGTGACAACATGTCAACGTCATGACTACTATCTGCTTGAGAAGGAACATTACAAGGCTTTACTACGACGATAACATGGTTATCTTCATAAAGAATTTCCAAATTAGTTGCTTTCATATCTTCCATATATACCACATGGTAAAACTAAGTCTTTGTTTTTGACAGGAAGTCCAAGTTCTCCCGTTGTGATTTTCCCTTCGTATTTTGCTCCTACCGTTAGTTTTAGTAAGTTTCCTAAGACGGTACTAGAAAGTCCTGTTGTATAGGAATTTATAATAAAGAATAAGGGATGATCCGATAAAAGTTCTACACATAAATCAATAAGCATAGAAAGATCTTTTTCTAAAGACCACACTTCCCCATTGCTTCCTCTTCCATAACTAGGAGGATCCATAACAATGGCATCATAACGATGACCTCTTCTTATTTCTCTTTTTACAAATTTCACAACATCATCCACGATATAACGTACATTTCCTGAAGAAACACCACTGGAATAAGCATTTTCTTTTGCCCACTCCACCATACCACGAGAAGAATCAACATGAACCACACTGGCTCCCGCTTTTAAACAAGCAACCGTTGCCCCTCCTGTATACGCAAATAAGTTTAATACTCTTACCTCTGAAGAAGCATTACGTATTTTATTCATCATAAAATCCCAATTTACGGCTTGTTCTGGAAAAAGTCCTGTATGTTTAAATCCCATTTGTTTTATATTAAAAGTTAATTCCTTATAGGTTACTTGCCAACGAGATGGTGTATTTTTTAAATTTTCCCAATATCCACCACCTTTGGAATTTCTATGATAATAGGCATGAATAAAATTATATTTATTAATTAAATGTCCATTGTTCCAAACAATTTGTGGATCCGGTCTAAGTAAAAATACATTATTCCATCTTTCTAATTTTTCTCCATTCGAAGCATCAATGACTTCAAATTCTTTCCAATCTTTTGCTAAATCCATTTTGATCACCTAAAACTTTCCATTTTTATTATAAAGTAAAATAAAAGCGAAGTCTAGAAACAAAGAAAAAGAACTAAAACTTTTTAGCTCCCTTTACACCTTTAAATCCATTGGCAAATCCTTTTAATATATTTGATTCAAAAGAATGTGTCTTACTAATTCTACTCTTATAATCCTTAATACCAATATTAATCATATCATCAAGTAATTCTGTATAATCTTTACCAGTTGGTCCCCATAAATAGAACGCTAAAGATCCTGGAATAGAGTTAATTTCATTTACATAGGCTTTCTTTTCTTTTGTATCTACTAAGAAATCAATACGACAAACTCCACTTGATCCTAGAGCTTTAAAAGCCTTAATTGCTTCTTCTTGTACTTGTTTTTCTAAAGCTTTTGTTAAATCAGCAGGTATTTTTCTATCTGCACTTACCATACCTTTTGAAGCACTCTTCATAGAACCTTTTATAGGACCTTTTCCTTTTGTTTTTCCATTTCCGATATACTTCTCTTCGTATGTTAGGAAATCTTCATTTGAAATTACTTCTTCTATAACACTTAACTCTTGGTTTTTATAATTACCAAGTACACTTATGTTGACTTCTTTTAAATTCTTAACTAATTCTTCTACAACAATTTTTGTGTCATATTTAATAGCTTCCTCTATAGATTCAATAACCTCTTCTTCATTTTTTGCTGTAGAAATACCAACACTACTACCTAATGTAGCTGGTTTTACAATAACAGGATATGTTAAAGTATTTACTTTCTTTAATACTGATTCTGCATCCAACTTATAATCATTATCATAGAACCAAACGTATTTTTTAATTGGAACATTCTCACTTTCAAAAATTTGTTTCATGAAAATCTTATCTTGTCCTACAACAGATGCATAAACATTGCTTCCTACATAAGGAACCCCAATTGTTTGTAAATAACCTTGTAATGTACCATCTTCCACATTTGTACCATGTACAATTGGAAAAGCAATATCGATTTCTTTAATTACTCTTTTGAAGAAACCTTTTGATTGTAGAACAAACGCACCATTCTTACAGTACAAAACAACCTTTTTACAATATCTTTTAATTAAATCCATATCTTGATAGTTTTCAATTTCTCTTAAAGCTTCCCCTGTATACCATTCTCTATCTTTTGTAATATAGATAGGAATAATCTCATATTTTTCACTATCCATTTTATTCATTGCTTGTACAGCTGAAATAATACTTACTTCATGTTCAACACTTTCTCCACCAAAAATAACACCAACTTTAATTTTCATATATATACCTCCTATTCGTTATATGTATCTGGTAAATCATTTTCAAATAATGCATATAAATCTTTCTTACCCTTTAACCCATTTAATATAGTATAAGCTTCTTTTACATCATTGGTTAAAATAACATTTTCTTCTTTAAATCCATTTAACAACAGCCCCTCATAGATAGGTTTTGTTTTTTTCTTACCAACAAGTATAACATAATTTGCTTTCGAAATTGTACTAATTTGTTTACCAAATTCACGATTGTATTCTTCTTCTTTTTCACCAAGTTCAATCATACCAGGTGTAACAACAACTTTATCTCCGTCCATCATAGATAAAACTTCTAAAGCTCTCTTTGCTCCAACTGGATTCGAATTATAGGCATCATCAATCTGATAAAAACTTCCCAATTTCTTTAATTCCAATCTATGTTCAATTGGTCGAACTTGTTTTACTGCTTTTATTAAATTATCAATTGAAATGCCAAAAGCATAACCAAGCGCTAAAGCAGAAAGAATGTTATAAACATTATGTTTACCAAGCAACTTTGTTTCAAACGTATATTTCTTTTCATCCCCCTTAAAATATACATCAAACACACTACCTTTGCTTGTTGCTTTTATATTGCAAGCATACACATCTGCATCTTGATTATCAATACCATACCATAGTATTTTGCATTTATTTTTTAATTTATAATTTACTTGTTTTGGATCGTCCTTATTTAAAACACCAATACCATCACTTGGTAAAGATTCAATTAATTCAAATTTTCCTTTTTGAATGTTTTCTTCTGATCCAAAAGACTCTAAATGTGCCGTTCCTATTGTTGTTAAAATACCATATTTAGGATGTACCATATCACAAAGACTCTTTATCTCTCCTCTTTTGTACGCTCCCATTTCTGCTATAAAAACATCATCAAATTTACTTAAATGATTATTAATTGTAATCATAAGACCATAGTTTGTATTTAAATTTTTAGGAGTAGGTAGAGCATTATATTTAATATTTAAAATATCACTAAGTATATTTTTACAACTTGTCTTTCCATAACTTCCTGTTATTCCAACAATCTTTAACTGATTCATTGCCTTTAACTTTTTGTTGGCTAAAGATAAATAGTAATGGTATACACACTTTTCAATCGGTTTATTTATAAAGTTAGAAAGTAAAAGTAAAGGATATCCCAAACTAATAAGTAAAGCAAAAATAAGAACAAAAACTAAAGATACATTTTTAAATACAAATAACAATACAATAGGAATAAGAAGTAAAATGGTTGTAGTAATCATCAATCTTTTTACTCGAGCTGTAATAACCAAATCATGCTTCATCTGTTTCTTTTCTTCGTTATAATCTCCTAATAAAGTAATAGACAAAACAAGATAAATAAAACAAACAAGTACATAAATACAAGTTGTAAAAATAGACTGTTTTACTATTAAAGCAATAAGTAATAAAAACACATTGATATAATCATAGCAAAATATACTTTCCTTACTATTTTTTTTCATCCATTTTACATAACGATTGTTCTCATTATATAAGTTTTGTTGTAACATATGCATGGCTTTTTTGTCTTTTATAATCAAATAAATAATACCCAAAAGTACTACTACATAACGCATAACTCTCTCCTCCTAAATAAAATGATTTAAAATATCTATAACACGTCCTAATTGTTCTAAATAAGCATAATGTGTAGCATTCTCTAAAACAATTAAAGCTCCATCTTGTAATAATCCTTCTAATAATTTTCCCTCTTCCAAAGTCGCTTCTGTATCTAAATTTCCCCAAATAAGAAGCGTTGGACAACTAATCTTCTTGGCACAAGAACTCAAATCTTCGTTTACAGTATGAACAAGAATACTTCTCATCGTAGGACTTGCTGCTTTATAATCTCTTGATCCAATAAAGTTTTTAGCGAATTCTCCTATTTTATCCATACCTGGAAGTCTTTTGATTCTTTTTAATATACGTGTTTTTAATGGAAGTTTCTTTTGTAAACGCACACATGGACTTCC
>CAZWZO010000013.1:0-10389 GCA_964638525.1 uncultured Muribaculaceae bacterium
TAAAATAACCAAACCATACTTACTATTATTAATGATTTCACTGAGTAAAACCGAATTATATAAAATACCATTACTTGAATCAAAGTAATCAATATTTTCACAAACAATATTTTTAAGTCCTGCTGCGCAATTATTAATTGCATTTAATCTACTTTTCTCATCAATAATTGCGGCCTTAGTATATATCTTTTTTAAGTAATTATCTAAACAAACATCTGAAATTCTATCCTGAAAAGCAGAAGGGACTTCTCCTACTCCTGTTGGAAACAAGGAATAAACATGATAAGGAATCTTTTCATACCTTCTTCTGATTTTTTCTGGAATTTCAAGTAAAGTTTTTAAAAAACGGCTGTAGTTTCCCTTTGTATAATTGAAAAACAAAATATTATCATTTTCACCAATTTCATATCTACTGTTAATACAGAAAGTTTTAATATCAGCTGGTAAAATATTTGCAGTCATCAAATGGGAAATCTTTTGATCTGATTCTCTCCATAATTCACTATATCCATAAAATAAACTCGTTACATAATCATCAATGGTCTCTTGTTTCGCTTCATCATTTATATAATTTGCTCCTACTACAGAGGCAACTCTTACTTTAGGTACATACCCATATCCAAATTTATTAATAATACCTTTTACATCTTTATAATCTTTCATTTCTGTTTTTGTACAGATTAAATGGGCATATATTTCTTTTACTTTTAAGTCCTTTAAACTAGTAAAAAAATCTCTTAAACAATCTAAATTTTTTTCATCGTCCACAAAATAGAAAACATGTAATTTTGAATCCGGATTGTTTAACTTTGCTTTTATTCCTAATAATTCATTGTCATTATCTAAAGCGCCACTATTTGCTTCCTTCTTTATAAAATTAAAATTTAAACTACCACTGGATCCTATACTAAATTCTCTATATCCATCTATATAATTTAAAGAAGTATTATCAAGTGTTGTATACATATAATCCTTAATTAACATATCTAAATTTGGAGCAAGAGATTCATTGTATAAACTATAGGAACCCTTTTGTTCTATTGCATAACCATTAATAAGAAACAATACACTTTTTTTCATACAAAAGACCTCCTCTATTCTAATATATAAAGATTATAGCATAAATAAAAAAAATTTAATAGTATTGTGTATTCTATTTTTTTACTTTACAACACTATTAAATGAATTAAAAGGATTCTACTACTACTTCTTCCCAATTTTTTCTAGGTCTTTCTTTTGGCAAATATTCCTTATATCCTAAAGCTACTGTAGAAATACAATCATAAGGACTGTTTAGCATTTCTTTTATTTCTTCGTTAACATAAGAAGTATTTGCAATCCACAAACTTCCAAGATCCATATCCGTTGCTTTTAAACATATATGTTCTATAAAAGAGCCAATGGATAGAACATCAAAATCTTTTATTTTAGAAAGTGGGACATAGAAGATAAGTAGCAATACGTTTGCCTTTTTAATTGTATTGGCAGTAGCAACAAGAGAGGAATCCTCTATTTTTGTACTCTTTTTTAAAAGCAGATCCGCAATTTTATCTTTCTTTTCTCCTTTTGTAATCATAACTTTCCATGGCTGCATATTATGGGCCGATGGAGATTTCATAGCACTTTTTATTACTGCTTCGATCTCTTCGTTTGTTACTTCTTTTTCTATGTAATTTCGAATACTGCGTCTTTTATCTACGACTTCATTAAATTCCATATATCCTCCTTAAAAAAACAGATAACTATTTGTTATCCGTTGAACCAAATCCGCCTTTTCTTTCACCAGTAGCACAATCTTGATCTACTGTATAATATTTCATAAAAATGGCTTGTCCAATGGCATCGCCTTTTTTAATTGTTATCTCTTCGTCTTTTATATTATAAAAACCAAACATAAAAGCACCATCGTTATCTACATTTCCATAGTAATCAGCATCAATGATTCCCACACTGTTTGCTAAAACTAAACCTCTTTTTCCAGGATTAGAACTGCGATTGCATAACATTAAATATTCATCATCAGGCATATAAGCCTTTAATCCTGTTTTTACCAAAGTTGGTTTCATTCCATTTTTAAAAGGTGGAATGACTGTATCTTCTGCTGCTTCAATATCATAACCAGCTGATTTAGCTGTTTTACGTACAGGAAGATTGACCTTTTGATCCTCAAATCCCTTTGCAACTTCAAAACCTCTTATTTTTTCCATATTACCTCCTATAACTTTTCATTTAATTGTTTTTCATGTAAGACTACTTTGCCTTCTTTTAAAGATTTTCTCACATCAATAATTCTTTGATTCGATGATCCACGAAATAATAATTTAGGACTTTTTAATTCTTCTACAAATTTTCCATCCACTAAAACATCTATATTTTCCAATATTTGTCTTGTTGTATCATTTTTCTTACTTAAAGGCAATAAATACTCATCAAACAAATATCCAGAGTAAGCCCAAATATCTTTATTGGGATATCGCTTTTTCATTTCTTTTATCAAAGGCAAAATGCCTTCTTGATTCACAAGTTCAAAAGGTTCTCCTCCTAGTAAGGATAAACCTTTTATATAACTTTTTCCTAATGCTTCTAAAACTTCTTCTAAAACTTCTTCTGTAAACTCATTTCCATATTTAAAATCCCAAGCCTCGGAGTTAAAGCACTTTTTACAATGATGGGTACAACCACTCACAAATAAACTTACTCGAACCCCTGTGCCATTTGCAATATCATATTTTTTTATTGTTGCGTAATTCATATGTTCCTCTTATAGGTGTAAAACTCGACTAGCTATTTCTTTTGTTTTTCCTTCGTTCCAGAAATGTTCACCTAAATATCCACAAGTTCTACGAGTTACATTCATTTTATTTTTATCTTTATTTCCACAGTTAGGACATTCCCATTCTAATTTATCATTAAGAATAATTTCTCCATCCCAACCACATACATGACAATAATCTGATTTTGTATTAAACTCTGCATATTGGATATTATCATATATAAATTTCACAACTTCTTCCATAGCCTCTAAATTATGAGACATGTTAGGAACTTCTACGTAAGAAATAGCTCCACCTGTAGAAATATTTTGGAATTCACTTTCAAAACTAAATTTATCAAAAGCATCAATTTTTTGTCTTACATCTACATGATAAGAGTTTGTATAGTATCCCTTATCTGTAACATCTTTAATAATACCAAACTTATCACGATCAATTCTTGCGAAACGATAACATAAAGATTCAGCAGGTGTACCATATAAAGCAAAACCTAATCCTGTTTCTTTTTTCCACTTTTGGCAAGCTTCATTCATATGTTTCATAACCTTTAAAGCAAATTTCTTTCCCTCAGGTTCCGTATGAGAAACTCCTTTCATTAATTTTGTTGTTTCATAAACGCCTATATATCCTAAAGACAAAGTGGAATATCCATTCTTTAATAATTTATCGATTTTTTCTCCCTTTTTTAATCTTGCAATGGCACCATATTGCCAATGTACAGGAGAAGTATCAGATAAAGTTCCAAGTAAAGCATAATGTCTGCACATCAAAGCTTCATAACACAAATCCAATCTTTCTTCAAATAACTTCCAGAACTTTTCTTCATCTTGCTTTGCTTCAATAGCAATTCTAGGTAAATTTAAACTAACTACACCCTGGTTAAATCTTCCTTCAAACTTATACTTACCATCTTCATCTTTCCAAGGAGATAAGAAACTTCTACATCCCATAGGACTAAATACATTCCCTTCATAGTTTTCTCTCATCTTCTTTGCAGAAATGTAATCCGGATAAAGTCTCTTAGAAGAACATTTAACAGCAAGTTTTGTTAAATAATCGTATTTACCACCTTTTAGGCAGTTATGTTCATCAAGAACATAAACCAATTTAGGGAACGCTGGTGTAATATATACACCTTTTTCATTCTTGATTCCTTCATATCTTTGACGAATGATTTCTTCAATAATCATAGCGTTTTCTTCTATATAAGGATCGTCTTTTTCTAAATTTAAAAATAAAGTCACGAAAGGAGCTTGACCGTTTGTAGTCATTAAAGTATTGATTTGATATTGAATCGTTTGTACACCTGCGGCAAGTTCTTCTTTTACACGATCTTCTACCATAGAATCAATAATTTTTTTATCTACTTTACCTTTATATTTTTCATTAATCTTCTTTGCAAATTTATCACGGGATTTTCTTAAATATTTTCCCAAGTGTTTTACTTCTACCGATTGACCACCATATTGATTAGAAGCAACGGCTGCGATAATTTGTGTTGTTACAGTACAAGCTACTTGGAAAGATTTAGGACTTTCTATCATTTTACCGTTCATAACTGTACCATTGTCTAACATATCTCCAATATTTACTAAACAACAGTTAAAAATAGGTTGAATAAAATAATCCATATCGTGGAAATGCAAAATACCCTCTTCATGTGCTTTTGAAATTTTTTCAGGAAGTAAAATTCTACGAGTGATATCCTTAGAAACTTCTCCAGCCATATAATCTCTTTGTGTAGAAGCTAGGCATACATCCTTATTTGAGTTTTCCGATTCTAATTCTTTATTTTCATTGCGAATTAAACTTAAAATAGATTCATCGGTTGTATTGGCTTTTCGAACTAAAGCACGATTATAACGATACACAATATAAGTTTTTGCTAATTCAAACTTTTTAAATTCCATTAATTTTTGTTCAATAATATCTTGAATATCTTCTACTAATATTCTTTTTTTATTCAAACTTTCAATATAATCCATAATTTTTGTGATTTGAGCTTTGGTTGCTCTTTGTTTTGGTTCTACTTCTGCATTAGCTTTAGAAATAGCAGTTTCAATTTTTGACTTATCATAGTAAACTTCTTTACCATTTCTTTTTATTACTTTCATGTACTACACTCCTCTCATATATAAATCCATTATAGTAAATTTAATTTCAAATAATTGTTGCAAATGCAACAAAAACAAAATATAATTAAATTAGTGATTTTTAAAAAGAAATGACACACCGAGAGGAGCCTTATTTTATGGGGAAAAAGAGATTATTCGACTCCATTGTCGAACAAGATGTAAAGAAATTGTTAAACGCTTTCCAATGTCGTAAAGTATCTTACAAAAAAGAACGAACGATTGTCTCAAATCTTACAAACACAAATATGATTTGTATTGTTTTAGACGGACAGGTGGATTTAATTCGCTATGATTATAACGGAAACCGAACTATACTAGAAGAATTAAGTACGGATGATGTATTCGGAGAAGTTTTTTCTGCGGATAATAGTAATGATATCGCTGTCATTGCCAAAACAGACTGTGAAATTATGTTTTTAGATTATCCTAGTATTATTAAAGGTTGGAAAAAAAATGACGCTTCACACGAACAATTTATAGAAAATATGTTAAATATGATTGCAAAAAAAATGATTGAAAAAAATGAACGAATTGAAGTATTAACAAAAAGGTCCATTCGAGAAAAACTATTATCTTATTTAGAAAATATAAAAAGAAAAAAGATTTCAAATACGTTTACCATTCCCTTATCCTATACAGACTTAGCTGACTATTTATCTATAGATCGCTCCGCTATGATGCGAGAAATAAGAAAATTAAAAGATGAAGGATTCATTGATACCAAAGGAAAAAAAGTAACTATGTTTTATTAGTTACTTTTTAAATAATCGATCCAAATTTTTCTTTGGTAATAACAGACGAACTTTGTACTTGTTTTCTATAACAAATTGTTCACTACTATCTTCAAATTCATCTCCATCAATACACCAATTTTTTTCTAATTTATTATTAAAATTCATTACAATTTTATCGCTTCTATAAAACTCAAAACCAGGAGCCTTAGGAATATCTCGTGTTAACAAATAACGAACACTTTTTAAAACCTGTGCCTTGGTTGTTAAAGTACATAATAAGATTTCAAAGCGATCGTCGTCTAATTTTATCTCATGATATACATTATCAATTCCTGCAATCCTATCCGCATTCGATATAATGGCAAATGTATATTTACCTTGTTTTTTTTCGCCATTTACAGAAAATTCTATATCATAAAGTCTCGCTCTTTTCACCATGCTCTTTATTCCATACAATACATAAGCCAAATACCCAACTTTCTTTTTTAATTTGACAGGGGTCTCATAAGGAATATTTGCAAATTTACCAAAGCACGCTGAATACGTAAACACTTGTCCATTAATGGTACAAATATCTACATACTTTTTCTTTCCTTCTAAAATCTCTTTTAGGTTTTCTACTATATTATTGGAATATCCATACATAGCTGCAATGTCATTGGTTGTTCCTTGTGGAAGATGGGCAAGCAATAAAGGCTTTTGTCTTTTAACATTGGCACTGACTACCTCGCTAAACGTACCATCTCCACCCATGGATATTAATAAATCCATATTAGGAAGAGAGGCAACAATATCTTTTGCGTGGCCTTTGTATTCTGTATAAATAATATTGCTATCATAACCATGTTCCAATAATACATCTGTAAGTTTTTCAAAAAGATCACTCTTTAATTTTTTCCCACTCTTGGGATTATAAATAATCGTACACTTTTTCATATCTCACCTATATTACTTTTACCATTTCATTATAACACAAAAGAGAAAAAAAGGGAATTTCACCCTTTCTTAATTTGCTTGTTCCGTTAATTTGATTTTCGTTGTAGCTTCCTTGCCACCTCTTGTATAAGTAATTGTTACTGTATCCCCAACATTATGTTTAAATAATTCATATCGTAAAGATGCTATAGAAGTCACTTTTTCTCCATCCATTCCGATGATAATATCTCCTTTTTTAAGATCAGATTTAGCTGCTCCTGTATTTTTAGAAACTTCTGCGACCACTACCCCATCAGTAGCGTCTCCTACATCAAATCCATATTGATATAAAGCCGAAGTATTACTTACATTTATTAAAGAAATACCAAGCATTGGACGAATGATTGCCTTACCTGCTTCTAATTCGCTAATATGAGCCATAGCATACTCAATTGGAATAGCAAATCCCATACCTTCAATTTCATCTTTAACAAGTTTCATAGAATTGATTCCTATAACTTCACCATTAACATTCAATAAAGGTCCACCTGAATTACCTGGATTAATAGCTGCATCCGTTTGTAATACTTTCATAGCATAGTCTTCCGTAGAACTATTTTCTACTGATACTTCTACAATACGATCTTTACCTGATAAAATACCACTTGTAACCGTTCCTCTATAACTGTATCCAAGAGGAGAACCCACTGTAAATACTGTATTACCTATTTTTTCTTCTGTACTAGTTCCAATCGTCGCTACTTGTAATACTTTATCACTAGGAATTGTAATAACAGCTAAATCCATATATTGATCTCCACCAACATAAGTTGCCTTTACTTCTTCATCGTTTGATAAAGTGATACGAATATCTTTTGAACTAGATACAACATGATAATTAGTTAAAATATATCCTTTATCCTTGTCTTTTTTATATACAAACCCTGTACCACTACTTGCTAGTTTATTTTGTGTATAATTTTGAATCAACACAACCGAATCATATACTTTACTTACAGCTGTAGAAAGACCATTTTTATCAATAACGGTATCTTTATAAATAACATTATCTTTAAATAATCTTGATCCAATTGGACTGGTAAGTAAAAAATACATACCTACCGCACCTACAATAAGTGCTAAAACAAATACCCCTATTCGAATTCTTTTTTCTCTCATGATACCCTCTCCATTTCTATATTCTTAATACTTTCCCAATTTTTAGGGAATCCCATACGATCCAAGACCTTATCTATAGAAATTGTATGCAAATTATAATCTAAATTCATAATACATTTTTTTATCTCTTCGATCATATTAGAAAACTCATAATTACTAAGCATTCTTTTTAAAATAATCATTAGAGCAAACAAATCATTTTTTCCATAAATATACTCTCCATCCATCTTATCTATATTTAATAATTTATGATAAGTACAATCATCAATTAATACCTGTGTTCTATTCTCATAAACAATATCTTCATGAGCACACAAATTACGGTAATTAGATAAAATAGGTAGATACTTAAGTAACTCTTCTACCCTAACGTTGTATACCTTAGCTAAATCTTCCTGATCTTCTGGTTTTAATATAGCGAAAAGTTCTGTAACAATACCAAAGGATAGTACTTTAACTAAAACCCAAAGTGGAATATATCCATAATTGGTAATATAATGCAACGTAGCGGAATGCTGTGCTCCATTCGCACGTATTTGTCTTTTCATCTTACGCAGCAAATCATTTACTTGCTTTGTCTTCATAGAATCCTTAACAAAATTCTTCGGATTTAAATAATCTTTTTCTTTAATACCATACTTTTTAGATAACTGATAAGAAATCATGGATTTTAAATTATTTTCTACCACCAATAGATTCTTAAACAAAATATATCGAAAGTTACGATCAAATAAGAAAAGACTATACAATTCCTCAAAAGTTGTACCAGCTAAGAAAGATCGATCTTTATTTGACTTCATAAATAGATGTCTATATCCATTTATGAAAAAATAATTTTCACGAAACAAAACTTCTTGAGCCATTTTTTCATCATTGATAATTAATCCTTTGTATCTAAGAATTTCTATTTGTTCATCTAAACTTTTGAATTGTTTTGCTCCCATAGCTCTCACCTATTATAGATTATACCATAACTTATATGTAAAATATATGAATTTTTTATGAAAATCTTGTATTATTTTTGCCCAAACCAAACAAAAAGGAAAACGTATATTACTATATCGGAGGTATAAATATGTATAATTTTTTTATAAGTTTTCCCTATCCATTGCAAGCACTCCTTGCAGGGATCTTTACATGGAGCATCACAGCTTTAGGAGCAGCTATAGTATTTTTCTTTCGCAAAATAAATAAAACGTTTCTAGATGGGATGCTTGGATTTTCAGCAGGGGTTATGATTGCAGCATCCTTTTTTTCTCTTCTTTCTCCTGCGATAGAAAAGTGTATAGAAATAAAAATAAATCCATGGCTTACTGTTACTCTTGGTTTCTTGTGTGGAGGTGTACTTCTATTTATCGGAGATAAGCTTTATACTTTTTTTGATAACAAAAGCCCAAAGAAAAAAAGAGCCAGTAAAAGTTACAACTTAAAAAGATGCATCCTACTTATGGGAGCTATGACTCTTCATAATATTCCTGAAGGTCTTGCTTTAGGTGTAGCCTATGGATCAATAGCTTTTCATTTAAATACTCTAGCTTCAGCCCTTGTTTTAACCCTAGGAATTGGTATTCAAAACTTTCCAGAAGGTAGTGCAATAAGTGTACCATTAGTAAGAGAGAAATTTTCAAAAAAGCAAGCATTCTTTTTAGGACAACTAAGTGCCATTGTAGAACCAATTTCAGCTTTAATAGGCGCTATATTAATAACAAAAATAAATAACCTGCTTCCTTTTATGCTTTCTTTTGCAGCAGGAGCAATGATCTATGTAGTTGTAGAAGAATTAATCCCAGAAAGTCAAACAAATGAAAGAAAAGATATCATGGCTTTGTTCACTTTAATAGGTTTTGCTCTTATGATGATTCTAGACGTTGCTTTAGGATAAAAAAAGATTCACTTAGGAATCTTTTTTATTTGTAATCTTTGTGCACATTTTTTTCAATGTACTTGAGCATTTATAACTGACACATCCGCCTACACAGAAAGCACTTTATGTTCTAGTAATTTTTTATATTTTGTCAAAATAGTATACATTCTCTGGTAATTGTAATTTTTCAAAAATTCTTGTTTTTATAAAGCTTCCTCCGATGTGTTTATAAAAATCATTGGATTTATTTCCAGCTAAACAACCAATTATCATTTTATCATATCCCATATTTTTTAATTCATTAATTCCAGCATTAATAAGTTTTTTACCAAATCCATATCCTTTATATCCATTTATTATATAAATAGCATGGATTTCACCACAATTAGTAAATTCGGTTTCATCAGTAGATCCAACATTAATAAATCCAACTATTTTATTATCTACTTCTAAAATATATTGATGATTGCTCTTTGTGTCAAACTTATCAAATGAATCTTTTCCTCTTTCTTCTTCATTTTTATATAAACTATCTACAAATTCATCTGGTACTATCTTTCTGTAAGTTTCATTCCATGCAACAGTTACAACATGTGCAACCCCTCTGCAATCTTTTCTTTCCTTTTTTCTTATAATGTAATCCATTTCTATCATATCCTTATATCTAAATTATACTATAGATTTAAATTCTTGTAACCTATACCTAAATGAACTATTTTTCCATATTTAAGTACTAAAAAAGCCCGTATGTAAATACGGACTTCCAAAAAACGTTCCTATCTCTTTGA
>CAZWZO010000014.1:0-10326 GCA_964638525.1 uncultured Muribaculaceae bacterium
GTGTGCTTGAGATTACTCAAGGAATAAAATACGTTTCTTTGCTTTCTATTTCTAAATATTTAAAAGGTCTAATTATAACTGGGTTTCTATCTTTTGGTGGAATTTGTATTCATATGCAGGTATTAGGAATTATAAAAGAAATCCAAATAAAATATTCTAGATATCTTCTATCTAGAATATTACATGTTTTCTTTGCTTGTATTCTTTATTCTGTTTTCTCACTACTTTGTTGACATTTTCCATCTTTAGACACACTTTGCCCATATGGACAAAATTTGTACTCTGTTTGCTCCATATCTTTTCCTATTTTTAAGTTTTCTCCACATAGATTTTCTGTTTCGAGTACATTTAATTCTTCATGCCTATATGTGCTATTAAACATAATCCCATAATCCTTATTATTATATTTGATTGGGATTCTAATTTGAAAAACGGTTCCTACACTTTCGTTTTTCCTCTTCTTTATACTTCCTAATTCTAATCTATTAAAAAAAGTAGTTTTATCCGAATCACTATTTATTGGCGTAGAAAACTCAGCACTTTTTACAGGCACAACATAAGTATTCTTTTTATAAACTATATAAGTTTTGTTTTCTTTTGAAGTGTCTTCTATATATTTAATATAAGTCATAGTTTTTTCTTGCCTATTTACAATCATATCTGCATAGCGAATCGCATTTTCTGTTACGTAAGTATTTGGAACAAAAATAAATCTCTGCATATCCTCGTTTTTAGTATAACCAGCATTTACATCGTATGCTTCGCAAGTAAACTGTATTCCATACTTTGTGATGTCTTCACCAATATCTGTTAATACTTTATCTTTATAGATAAGCAAATCCGCCTTATTTGTTTCCTCTACCTCTTTATTTTTAAAATTAACAATCAATGTAAAGACCGGTAGAATAACAACAACAATTAATACCAATCCCAATACGAGTTCTAACAATGTAAATCCTTTATTATTCTTCATACTTTTTACCCTTTCATAAGTTCAATTGTACCACAAGATGTATAAGATGTTTTCTCACTAAATTTAGTAGGCAAATTAGAAACACAACCAATCAAGCGATAATAATCTTTTTTATATTCGTATCCTAGTGTGTAATTTTTCATTTGTTTTATATATTGCTGTGTGTATTCTTCTGACGTTTTTAAAATTTCAGGCGTATTTGCGTCCACAAATTCATTGGATTTTACAATTTGTTTTAACGATTTATAATCCGTTGGCAGTTTTGTTCCTTCTGCGTATTCCCCTACTCCAAATCTTGTTGCATACAAAGATATGAAATTATAAGAGGATATCATGTTTTTTAAGTTATTGTAGGTTTTTTGTATTTCGTAATCTGAAGAAGACGAGGAAATTAGAGCGGAGTTAGTAGTAAAAAACTTATCATAAGTATAAAGTCTAGCATATCCCTTACTATCTATTTGATTTTTTATGTTGTTCCAAACTTTATCTTTATCTGCTGCTAATATTTCTTTTCTTATATCATACAAAGCGTATTTTATTTCTACGGTATCATAGTTTTCTCTTTGATTATAATCTCCAATTAAAGGAATCACATTCGTGTATAAAAGTGTAAATAGCGTTGCTGTAAACACGGCAACAATCAATAATTCAATAAGTACAAACCCCTTCTCGTTTTTTTTCATAATATCACATTCCTTATTGATTATATTTCTAATTTATTATATAATAATTTATGAATAAAAGCTAGAGTAAAAAGATAAAAAGGGAGCAACTTTATGATAGAATATGATTTTTCAAAAATTCCTATCGTCGATTTAGTCGATGAGATTTTAGTTTACGGTGTTAAAAATCGTGCGAGTGATATTCATTTTGACCCAGTAGAAAATGGGCTTAAAATTCGTATGCGTATTGATGGTGAACTTCGAAACCATACTTTGGTTCCCTCTTTATACCATAAGAATTTAGCGACACGTATTAAACTTATATCTGGTATGAATATTACAGAAAATCGCCTTCCTCAAGACGGTGCGATTAAGGGACAAATCAAAAATATAGATGTAGATATGCGTGTTTCTTGTCTTCCAACGAATGAAGGAGAAAAAATCGTTATTCGTATTTTGGATTATTCAAAAAGTTTAGAAGGAATTGATTCCCTTGGATTTTCAAAGGTAAATTTTGATAAACTACAAAAAATGATTACCGTTCCTAATGGAATTGTGTTGGTAACAGGTGCGACAGGTACTGGTAAAAGTACTACTACCTATTCTATTTTGCAAGCATTAAACAAGGAAAACACCAACATTATTACAGTAGAAGACCCAATCGAAATGAATATTGAAGGAGTCAATCAAGTTCAAGTAAACAGTGAAATTGGTATGACTTTTGCTTCTGCCCTACGTGCTATATTAAGACAAGACCCTAATATTATTTTAATTGGAGAAATTCGTGATCCAGAAACAGCCCAAATTGCAATTCGTGCTTCTATTACTGGACACCTAGTATTATCAACTATCCATACCAATAACTCTTTAACAACAATTGAAAGATTGATTGATATGGGGGTAGAAAGATATTTGCTTTCCACTTCCCTAACTGGAATCATTTCACAAAGATTAGCCAGAAAGATATGTGAAAAGTGTAGAGTAAAAAGAAAAACAACGGAATATGAGAAAAAAGTTTTCAAAAAGACACTAAATCAAGACATCGATGAAATTTATACAATTAACCCTGATGGTTGTAGTGAATGTAATGGTGGATACAAAGGGAGAATTGCTGTACAAGAAGTTTTGCTTTTAAATGATGAAGTTCGAGAAGCCATTAATTCGGATGTGGATCGTGATGAACTAAAAAAATTGGTATACAAAACAGATGTTATTACTATGCTGCAAGATGGATTAGAAAAAGTTTTAAACGGCTTAACTACTTTTGATGAGATTTATCGCATTATTGATATAGACGATGAGGTAGATGATGAAGATGGTATTTATCTTGCGAAAGCGATTGCTAGTAATCAAGAGACGATAAAAGAAGAAAAGAAAGAAGAACCTACTTTAGAAGGTGGTCCTGCTGATAACATAGAAGAAGAAAAAACAGAGAAAGAACCAATTATCCCTACTCCTGTTGAAATTAATCCAGTAACAGAAGAAGACTTAATTGAAACTCCTATTCGTGAAGAAGAAATTATTTCACCAATTGAAAAGGAAGAGATTTTATAACTCTTCCTTTTTTATTTTACTAGTAATGAATTGTAGGCAATTCTACCGTTCTATTTGCAGCATCATATGTATAATAAATTTGATCTATACCTGTACCATTTGCAGTTAATGCTTTTCCATTTGGACCAACTAAATTCTTCATGTTAATTGTATAATTTGCATAACTTGGATTTTCTCCTGGCCATGGTTGGAAACAAATTAGTCCAGCGTATTCATAATTATTATAATCATCTGTAGCATCATATTTATTGTTGTTCATATTAATGGTTGCAGTATGATTTTTTGTATTTGCTAAACGATATGCATTACCAGAAAATTCGAATGTATTGTTATTTAAATCAATAGTTGCATTATCTTCAATGTTATAAATATTAATCATATTGTGTGTATTTGCTCCTACTTTAAAGTAGTTATTGCTTATTGAACTTCCATTTGCAAGTGATGTATTGTTAGAGAATTCGATTGCATTGTAAATATTACCATTGCTATTATTAAATGTATTGTTATCGATTGTAACTTTTCCTGTTGTATTTATAGAAAGTCCGTTGTAAGCTTTTCCTGCTGGAGCAGATACAACGTTATTTGTAAAAGTGAAATCTCCTGTTGAGGTTACTTTAACTAAAGCAATTCCATTTCCTTTTCCAGATTGTACACCTGTTTGAGTATCTTTAAGTGTTAGCCCATCGATAACTACATTTGGTGCTGTTACAGTTAATTTAGCAGAAAGAACACCGTTTTGCCCTTTTAAAGTTACGCTTTTATCAATTGTTGTATCTTCTGTAATAGTACAATCAACAATAATTTCGTCCCCCTCTTTTGCTAGGCGAAGAGCACTAGCTAAAGTTGTGTTTGAACTTACTCTTATTGGTGTAATAGTAAGTGTCGTTGTATAAGTATTTGCCTTATACGTTTCATTTCCTTCGTAGGTAACCGTAATTGTATATGTACCTACTTCTTTTAATTCTGAAACTTCATTGTTTGCATCGTCTACATATTTTACGGTATAACCATCTGTAATTTCTGTTCCATCTTCACCTACAATACGAACGGTTACTACTTTTGCTTCTCCATCGTATTCTAAATTTGCTGGAAAACCAGTTATGATTGTTGTTACAAGCTTTTCTGTTTCTTTTTCTTCTTGTTTTGCAACTACTGCTTTTGTTGTTTCTTCTTTTTTAGCTTCCTTCTTGCAAGCTTTTACTACAGGGGTTGTACTTTCTGTAGTGAAACCTTCCTCGCTGTCTTGTTCTTCTTTTTCGATTACATCTGTAATATCTTTATCCTTGTTTGGTTTTGTATCCGTTTTATCATCTAAATCGTTGGATCTTGTACAAGCTTTGACAAAGATTAAGATTAATAATAATAAAATTACAATAAGGACTGGTAACCCTTTTTTAATAATTTCATTATTGGTAGTATTTTCTACTACTTGTTTTTTCTTTTCCATAAACCCTCCTCTATATATTCATAGTAATGAACTATTGCTTCTAGTATATCATCTTTTTGTGTTTTAGCAAGACAAATTTCTACAATTTTCTATATTTTATGCGAAAGAAAAAAAGAATTACTCAAATATTTTAAGTAATTCGTCATTTATATCTTCAATTGTTCTAATTTCATTTTCTCTTACACATTCTATTCTCTTCCAATTATACATCTCTGAAAGTTCAATATATGCCTTTTCTGATTGATACAAATAGGCTTCATTTTTTTCGTGTTCATCAATGTTCTTTCTATTTTGTTTTAACTTTTTTGCATACTCAGTTGGCATATGTAAGAAAATAGTGCAGTCTGGTTTAGGAAGAGAAAGCAACCAATATTCCAATTTATCAATGAACTGATAAATATGATACCTCTTCTCATCCTCTACAATTTTACTACCTTGGTGAGCCATGTTTGAAGAGATATAACGATCTAATATCAAATAATCATTTTCTTCTTTTAACTTTAATAGCCTATCTAAATGGTATCTTCGATCTGCTGCATAGTGAAGCGACGCTACTTCTGGATCCACATTTACTGCTCCTTCTTCAAAAAGACAAGGGCCTATTTCCGCTTTACCTAAATAAGCACCTCCCACAATTTTTCCAGTTGGACTTTCATACACAGGAAAGGACATTCTTTTTACTTTGTATCCCTTTCCTTCCAATTTTTGTACAAGCATTTTACTTTGTGTTTCTTTTCCAGAACAATCGGTTCCTTCGATAACAATTATTTTTCCCATATAACTTTCTCCTAATTTTTCTATTCTAAAACATCATTGTTACTATCAAATGGCACTTCCAAAAATTTTCTACTTGCTAAGTAATCACACATGTGAACAAAGTTTTGATATTTTGTATGTGGTCTTTCTAAAACTTCGTTTCCATTATAATCCTTTGTCCAAGGACCCATATGTGTCTTTATACAATCAGCTATAAATTCAATTTCTTCATCTGTGAATTTCGAGTCATCCCTATTTTCTTCTACAAAAGAGGCTGCTAGTATAGGATGATCAAATTTTGTATATTGGCTCTTTTCTTTTCCTAATTTTAGTCCATCGTGCAAAAGCAAAGAAATAAGCATTAAGTCTTTTTCATTACTCGTATATTTTTCACCTATACAAGGATTGTTTAATAATTCCAATCCTATTTTAACCGCTGCTTTGGTATGTCTAAGAAGGCCCTTTTCTCCTTGTGCATATTTAGGATGATATTTACCAGTAGAAGCCGCTGGTATTTCAAAAAAATAATCAGGCAATCTATCGATTAGTATCTTTAAATCCTCCTTATAACTTGGATTTTTTATATATTCAATTTCTTTTTTAAATTGTTCTTGTTTATTCATCTTTTACTCCTTCCAGAAAATAAATCAATATCGAATTCGAAACATACAGCTTTTCTAGTGGAATATATATGTATTCTTCCTCTTCTATTAAGTTCTTATCTTCTACTAATTTCATTATATCAAATCTTTCCGTACAAGTTAAGCCGAATTTTTCCTGAAATCTTTTTTTTGATACTCCTTTTCTCTTTCTAAGGCCTAATATCATTTCATAAATCATTTCTTCTTCTTTTTCTACAATTTCCTCTTCTTTTTTGTATTCTTGATTTAAATACTTATTTAGGCTTTTTGTATTGGTATAACGTATCTTTCCTACATAACCACTACTTCCTAAACCAAATCCATAATATCTTTCATTATTCCAATAAGTTAAGTTATGAAGAGACTTTCTATTTCCTTTGGCAAAATTACTAATTTCATACTGTTTAAATCCATGTTTTTCTAAATAAGAAATAATAAAATAGTACATATCACTATCTAAGTCTTCCTCTACATTTTCATACTTTTCTATATAAAATTTAGTATGTTCTTCTATCATAAGAGAATAAGTAGAAATGTGATTCACCTCTAAAGATAAAATCTTATCTAAGTCCTCTTGTACCTCTTTTATACTTTCTTTATGAAACCCATACATCAAATCTACATTTATATTTTTAAAGCCTAGTGTTCTTGCTTCTTTTATTTTATTCCTTGCTTCTTCATAGCTTAAGTTTCTTCCTATTTCTTTTAAATACGTTTCATGAAAAGTTTCAATGCCAAAGCTCAAACGATTGACTCCACCCTTTTTTATAGCCTCTAACTTCTTTTTATCTATGGAATCAAAATTACACTCAAAAGTAAATTCCAAGTCTTTTTCTTTATCAAAAAGAGAAGTGATGCGAAATAGTTTTTCTAATTGTTTTACAGAAAGGCAGCTTGGTGTTCCTCCGCCAATATAAATTGTCTTTATTTTTTCTTTTTGATACCCATTCTTTACTTCTTTTTCTAGGACTTCTAAATATTGGTCTACAATTTTTTCATGATAATACATTTTACAAAAATCACAATAATTACAAATGTTTTTACAAAATGGAATATGGATATATACACTTTTCATACTCTTTTCTCCTACTTCTTATTTTATCATAAATAAAAGGAATACTCTAAACTTAATGTTTAAATGTATCCTTTTTTATTTCTCATCTACTTGCAAAACACTTAAGAAGGCTTCTTGTGGTATTTCTACACTTCCTACCATTTTCATTCTTTTCTTTCCCTCTTTTTGTTTTTCTAATAATTTTCTTTTTCTTGTGATGTCTCCGCCATAACATTTAGCTAATACGTCTTTACGCATAGCTTTTACCGTTTCCCTGGCAATGACTTTTTGACCAATGGAAGCCTGGATGGGTACTTCAAACAATTGTCTTGGTATAATCTTTTTTAAATTTTGAGTAATACTTCTACCACGACTATACGCAAAATCCTTATGAACGATTACAGACAAAGCATCTACAACTTCGCCATTTAATAAAATATCTAATTTTACTAAGTCACTTGGTTTGTATCCAATCATATCATAATCAAAAGAAGCGTATCCTTTTGTATAACTTTTTAGTTTATCAAAGAAATCATAAACAATTTCAGATAAGGGTAGTTCATAGTGAAGATTTACTCTTGTCTTATCTATATATTCCGTTGAGATATATTTACCTCTTTTGTCTTGACACAATTGCATACTTGGCCCAATGTATTCATTTGGTGTATATATACTTGTTTTTACATATGGTTCCAACACCTCAGCAATTTTTACTCTGTCTGGCATCTTAGTAGGTGCATCAATATAAAGAATGGTTCCATCGGTTTGATGCACTTCGTAAATAACAGAAGGTGAAGTAGCAATCAAGTCAATTCCAAACTCTCTTTCTATTCTCTCTTCAATAATCTCCATATGCAAAAGACCTAAAAATCCCGTTCGAAATCCAAATCCTAAAGCTTTGGAAGTCTCCGGTTCGAACACCAAAGAGGCGTCATTTAATTTTAGTTTTTCCAAAGCTTCTCTTAAGTCTTCATAACGGCTAGATTCAATGGGATAAAGTCCACAATATACCATAGGTTTCATAGTTTTGTATCCCTCTAATGCTTTTGTTGTAGGGTTCTTTTCTAAAGTAATGGTGTCTCCTACTTTTACATCCGCAATGTCTTTAATAGAAGCATAAATAATACCGACTTCTCCACTTACTAATTCTTTTACTTGTTTTTCTTTAGGTGTATGTACAACCAGTTCTACTACTTCATAAGTCGCTCCTGTTTGCATCATCTTAATGGTATCTCCTATTTTTACTTTACCATTAAAAATACGTGTTGAAATAGCTACACCTCGATAAGGATCAAACAAACTATCAAAGATAAGAGCTTGTAGGGGTGCCTTTTCTTCTCCTTTTGGTGCAGGAATCTTCTTTATTATAGCTTGCAACAATTCTTTGATTCCTACCCCATTTTTTGCACTGGTTAAAATAATCTCTTCTTCCAAAAAACCAATGGTATCGATTAACTCTTGCTTTACTTTTTCTACATCCGCATTTGGTAAATCTATTTTATTAATAACAGGAAGAATCGTTAAATCGTTTTCCATGGCTAAATAAAGATTCGCTAGTGTTTGAGCTTCAATTCCTTGTGCTGCATCCACTACTAAAATCGCACCCTCACATGCCGCAAGAGAACGAGAAACCTCATAAGAAAAATCTACATGTCCTGGAGTATCGATTAAATGCAAAACGTACTCTTCATCATTATATCTATAATTTAACTCTACTGCATTTAACTTAATCGTAATGCCTCTTTCTCTTTCAATATCCATGTTATCTAAAAGCTGATCTTTCATTTCTCTTTTCGTAAGCGCTCCTGTTTCTTCTAAAATACGATCCGCCAAAGTACTCTTTCCATGGTCAATGTGTGCAATAATTGAAAAATTGCGAATGTTTTCTTGTTTCATATCTTTCACCTATCTAATATTTTACAGCAATACGTATATTTTTTCAATTAAAAAGAACACAGACGTGCTCTATTTTGTCACTTGCTTTTCTATAGATTTAAATAAAAGACCCATGGCTTTATTAAATAAATTCCCTACTGTCTTACTAGCATTAAAAGTAAGTTTACTAATTGCATTGCTATTATCTTTCTCTTTTTCTAAATAATCTTTTACTTCTACGTCTTTTCCTTCCTTTACGTCCTTTTCAAACTTTTCTATATTTTCCGCTGTTAAGTCTGTTTTCTTTTTAACTTGATACTCATAAATACCTGTATAACTCATAATAACCAAGGCGAAAAATAAAACCAATAAAAGTAATCCTCCCGCACGTATTATGTTCTTCTTCATTCTTTTCCTCCTATATATTCAAATAAGACTTCACTCAAAGCATCAATTGTATTGGTTACTTCTTCTATTGTATTGTCCACACCTCCTAGTTCAATTAAAATTACATGTTTATCTATGTCCTGGTTATACACTCCATTGACCCCTTTTCCTTGCTTTTTATAAATCCCACGTGATAAAGAAGGATATTTTTTATTAATTGCTTCATGAAATCCTTCTGTAAACGCTAGATTTTCTTTATAATTTTTATTTTCTAAACCAACAATAAACATTACTTTTGCATATTCCTTACTTCCTATCTTTAAATACGTTTTGTTATGTGAAACCGAGTCTCTATGTAAGTCAATAAAATATTCCAACGACGTATAATCTTTTTTCGCTTGATTAATTAGCATTCTTGTCACATCGTAACTTTTATAATATTTCCAAGAATTCATCTTTAAGATTTCATTTATTTCCGTTTGTTCCACTATAGTAGGAAGTCCCAAACCATTTAGTTTTTCCCTAAATATATAAGCAGCCATTAAAACATTTGGCGTTACATTGTATTTTTCATACTTATTTTTGGCGTATTCTTCTAATTGATGCGTATTATAAATGTAGATTTTTGGCTGATCCACTTTTTTTTCAGGATAAGGATCATCAATATATTTACTATTTAAACTCTCCTCTTCTTCGGTTAAGCCTTTGTAATTGCTTTTTAATATTGTACTAGGCTGATCAAAAGAAATATTAGAAAAGAATTTGATGATTTTAAATCCTATCTTTTTCTTATCATATTTATAATCCATATTATGATTCGAAGCATATAAAATATACTTGATAAACTCTTTATTATTCATCGTTATTTTTAACTTAAAAGTATTGACTGTGATACAAAAAGAAGCACTCATAAAAAAGATACAACTATAAACTATAAACTTCTTCTTACTCCACTTTTTCTTTTTTTTCAATTTCAT
>CAZWZO010000015.1:0-10252 GCA_964638525.1 uncultured Muribaculaceae bacterium
AACAATTTTCAATTGGTTCTGTGAATATTTAGTTTGTAAGATATAATTTAATAACTTAGATTCATAGCCATCAGATTTTTTTCTTAAAATACTTACTCTTTGATTTAAGAGTATACATTCATTTAAATTATCTACAAATGCTGTTTTGAAATATGTTCCATCCCCTGTTAATCCAATAAGAACATCTCCGTTATTAATTATATAATTTTGATATTTATCTTCGTCATTTGTTTCATAAAAAAAATTTTTATATTCAAATTTCATACTTTTCCCCTAACAACTATTATTATAAAGAAAATTAAGAATAAAAACAATAAAAAAGATTAAAATAGTATTGAAGGAGAAAAAATATGAAAAAAAATATCTTTATAAACGCTATACTTATTTTTATAATAAGTTTTCCAATTCATTTTCTATATGATCTTATCCCCTGTTTTCTAACAAGCATAATCGCACCAGTAAACGAAAGTATATTTGAACATATGAAAATGATTGCAACAAGTATATTTCTTGCCAGAATTATTATTTATTTTATAAGAAAGAAACAAGGATTAAGTAGTGACAATTATATATTTAAATCATTTTTAAACGTAATTTGTACCATTGTTATATTCCTACTATTCTATTTGCCTACTTATTACTTATTTATAGGAGAAAACATGGCTATTACTCTAATACTATATTTTATATCACTATTAATTAGTGAAGCAATTTTTCAAGTAATATGGGATGTAAAATTAAAACATAATTATCATGTGCTTGGAATCCTATTAATAGTAGGCCTTTATATCCTTACAACTTTCCTAACTTATAATCCCCCAAGAGTAGATTTCTTCTTTGATCCTCAAAATAAGAACTATGGAATCATAAAAAAATAATGCCAAAAGCATTATTTTTATTGTTGATCAAATAAACTAATAACATAATCCAAATAAGATTCAGAATATATTGTAGATAAATCACTTTTCTTAAATGGACATTCTCCAAAATAACGTGGCGAATTTATGATTTCTCCACTACTATTTTGTAAAATTTTATACCAATATCCTGCTTTATAAGTATATTCTACTCCACCATCTTCTAATGTATAATCTTTGTTAAGAAAAATATAGAGATCTCTTTCATTATCTCCAATAATATCAATAGTAATACCATAAACATCGCTTGAATCCCCTATAAGAGTATACTCAATCCACTTATCGCCTATTGACGTATCATCACTCACTTTATCTGCAATTATCCATTCATTATTACTATCAACTTGCTGTAATTGTTTCATTTGTTCAGCAGTTGGTGCAATTAATGTCTTGGCTTCAAACTGTTTTGTCGCTTCTCCATCCGCTCTTGCCTTTATTTTAAAAGTTTTACCAGCTGCCTCCTCTTGGGTAGCATCATAATCAATCCACATTTTTAAGCTATATTGTTTGGTTTCGCCTTTTCCAATATAACTATCTTCTACATAATATACTTTCTTTACTGTACCATCCGCATCGCTTACCTCTGTTTCAACAGCACTGCTCATTAATGAAGAATTTCCATCATTGAAAATATAACGAATAGCTTTAGCAGGCATAGTAGAAGAAGAATCCAGTTCAAACCCTAACTTATATTTAACGTCATAATCTCCTGTGTTTTTTAATTCGAAGGTATAGGCGGAAGTTTTCTTTCCCTCCTCCTCACTCATAGGAAGAGCATTAGTAAGAGAAATACCACTTGTACTCTCATTTTGAATAACAAGTCCAAAATTTCCAGTTGAAATTATATTTGTTTTTTCTCCACGTACCGTTGTTCTAAAGATAGCATACGTTACCCCAAATATAACACCTATTCCCATGACGATAGCAAAAACATTTAAGAAAAACTTATGATTTTTATTATAAGTTTTTTTATTATTATCGTTATTCATAAATCCTCCTAGCTTGTGAAACTATTTATGATTTGATCTATATAAGCTTCATTATATAGTGTTGTATAATTTCCTTTTGCGATTGGACTGCTTCCACTATATTCTGAGAATGTAGAAAGATCAGAAGTTGTATACCATTTATTTATTTCAATACCATAAGCATTTTTTGTAAAAGCATAAACGTATTTAGTACTACCTTTTGGTATCACTAACATCGTTCCAGATTGCTTACCAATGTAATAACTGATTGGAGAAGAACCATCTGTTAAATCATAAGCCAAATCAGCAGTTGTTATCTCTTTTGTTTTCTTGTCGTAGAACGTTCCAAGTTGATCATCTGTTGGAGTTAATAAAGCAGAAGTTGTTGTCAATGTTTCTTCACTAGATCCATTCGTAACTGCCTCTCCGTCAGCTCTTGCTTTTACACTAAACTTCATATCATTTGCTTCAAGTGCAGCATGATAATCAATCCAAGCCTTTAACTCGTATGTATTGCTTCCATCAGCAGCAAGTTGTCCGGCATCTACATAATAAACCACCGTCTTTGTTCCATCGTCATTTGTAATATATGTAGGTTTTACTTCACCCATAATACTAGAAGTAGCTTCTGCTCCGTTTTTAGATAAAACGTAACGTACAGAAGCAGCTGGCATCGTTGTATCATCGGATAATACAAAACCTAGTTTATAGTTCATAGCATAATCTCCATTGTTATGTAATGTAAAATTATATGGAGTAACCGAACTTAAAGCTTCACTTTCATCCATTGGAACCATTTTATCATCAATTGTTAAAGCATCAATACTTTCGTTTATAATTTCAAGTCCAACGTTTCCAACACGAACTTCATTTGTTTTTTCACCTCTTACCGTTGTTCTAAAAATAGCATAACTCACCCCAAGTACAGCAGCAACAATAGCAACAACTAATAAAATCTTTGCAATTTTTCCATAATTATCTAATTTTTTTTCAGTCATAATATCCTACCTTTCTTTTATAATTATAACGATTAAAATTTTTCTCGTCAATACAAAAAGCAAGGATTTGCTTTAAGTCTGTAAAGTTCTATACACTACTCGTTTTCTTCCTTGCTTTCTCCGGTCTTATAATCAATCCAAACCTTCGGTTCTTTATTGTAAACATAAATGTGAAAAAAAATTCCCTTGCCACTATCCTCTATAGAATAGGCTTCCATCTCTACTCCACTGGCTAGCAAATTTTTATCTTTAAATATTGGTTTTACTCGGTACAAAACATGATTCTTTGTTTCTTTTACATACTTGGCTACTTCATTTTCAAAAGGAAGCATCCCTTTTGTATTCATTGTTCTCGTACAAGTAATCAAGTTTTTTTCATTTGCATTTTCCCCTGTTAATTGGTAAGCAATCAAATGGCAACGATTATACAAATATTTTCCATCTACAAAAGAATATTTAACGGTATGCCATCCAGAAGGTTTAATCATACCAATTTTTCCTCTTTCTTCTTTAGGCATTGTCTGTTCTGATACCAAAGCAAAAGCCGTACCACACCTTCCTAAAGAATCTAGTTCGCTATAGGATTCAAATGATTTTAACTTTTTTTCTTCTTCTGTAAAAGTGGGTTGATTGTTATTTAAAACCTTGTATAAATTTTCCTCTTGCTCTGGAACACTGCTCATACCATAAGAAACAAAGTTTCCTTTTGTGCTTGGTTCGATTATTTCTATAAGTTGATCTTGAAAAAAGTAAATACCAAGTAACAATAACACACTACACAAAGATGATATTAGCTTCTTTTTTGTTTTCTTCTTCATACAACTACCTCTATTCTATATACATCATAGCATATTTCTTTTAAATTTGTACATAAAAAAAGCGGAGCCGAAATGGCTCCTTTCAGGGGGTTTGGTTGAATATTCTCTTACACTTTGTTTCGTAAGAGTATTCGGCATGAATTGCTTCATGCATTTTAATAGTAATATACATAATAAAAAAAAGCAATCGTTTTTGACTACTTTTTTTCAACTTTACATTATTTAACTACTTTTAATTGACGAAGTTAGACTTTGTTTTAAATCATCCTCTTCTTCGTTTTTCAAATACTCTAATGAATCTTTCTTAGCTTGTAATAATAATTTATAATCCTCTTTCAAACTAGCAAGCTTAAAAGTCATATCTCCGCTTTGCTTGGTTCCAAATAAATCTCCATGTCCCCTTAATTTAAAGTCCTCTTCACTAATTTCAAAACCATCTTCGGTTTGCTCTAAAACTTGTAATCTTTTTGTATCTTGATCACTGATTAAAATACAATAAGAATCAAAACTACTTCTACCAACACGACCACGCAACTGATGCAAAGTAGAAAGCCCAAACCTAGAAGCATCAAAGATAACCATCATCGTAGCATTTTCTACATCCACCCCTACTTCAATTACTGTAGTCGATATCAATATATCAATTTGATGATCTTTGAAGTTATTCATAACGTTTTCTTTTAACACCGGTGTCATCTTACCATGAATTACATCAATTTTATACTTTTTGCCAAAAGCAAGCATCATTTTATCTTTAAGTTCATTGACAGTTGTTAAGTCACTATTTTCGCTTTCTTCTATAAGGGGAGCAATAACATATATCTGATGATTTTTCTTTAGTTCATCATACATCATTTGTAAAACTTCTGTCATTTGTTCGTTTTTCTTTACAAAGGTTCGAATTGGTTTTCTACCTTTTGGTCTTTCTTTAATAATAGAAACATCCATATCACCATAGATAGTTAAAGCGTAAGTTCTTGGGATAGGTGTA
Source organism: uncultured Muribaculaceae bacterium (assembly GCA_964638525.1). Classification (GTDB taxonomy): domain Bacteria; phylum Bacillota_I; class Bacilli_A; order RF39; family UBA660; genus CALVUP01. Next base: position 4,693 of record CAZWZO010000015.1, read on the forward strand.
GCGCTCATATATAGAATATCAGGTTTTGTTCCCTTATTTTGTAAAGATAAACGCTGATTTACTCCAAATCGATGTTGTTCATCAGTAATAACCAACCCTAAAGAGGCATATTCTACTTCATCTTGAATCAAAGCATGGGTACCAATAATAATATCAATTTCCCCTGATTTTAGTTTTTCATATACGCTTATCTTTTCTTTTTTTGTCATGGAACCCGTTAATAAGCAAACATGAATATCATAGTTTTTCAATACTTCTTTTACCGTATTATAATGCTGCTGTGCTAAAATCTCTGTTGGAGCCATTAAAGCCGATTGATAATGGCATAAATAATTCGCATACATGGCTACAATACTAACAATTGTCTTACCACTACCTACATCTCCTTGTAATAAACGATTCATTTTACCACAAGAAGATAAATCATCCAATATTTCCCCTACTACCCTGTTTTGATCATTCGTAAGAGGAAAAGGAAGTGAAGAAATAAAAGCATTTATTTTCTCTTTATCAATCTCTCTTTTTATCCCATTACTCTTCTTTTTATTTTCCAATCTTAAGTAATTAATCTTATACATAAACTCAAACAACTCTTCATATTTAAGTCTTGTTTTTGCTTCCTCAAGTTTTGCAAATGTAGGCGGATTGTGTACAATATTTAAAGCTGTTTTTTTATTCGAAAAATTATATTTTTCTTGTAAATACTTTGGAATATGATCCGATATAAATCTGCCATAAGAAAGCAAAGCGATATTAATGTAGGACGCTAAATTTTTATTAGAAAGTCCACTTGTTGCATGATATACGGGTTCAATCTTTTCTTTACTTGATAAAAGTCCTATTTTAATATCTGAAGCCGTAATCACATTTTTTTTCTTATCTAATTTTCCAATTACAATGACACTGCTTCCTATTGGAAGTTGATTTTTTAAAAAAGCTCGATTAAAAATAGATACCCCTACTACTCCACTGGTTGTTACTAAACGAAAGTTCATTTTCGTAAGTCCACCTTTAAAGCGAAGTAATATAGGAACACTCTCTATTTTTCCATCGATAACAATGTGTCCTTGATCTTCTATTTCACTTAAATTATCCCTTTTTAACACATCGTATCGAAAGGGATAATGGGTTACCAAATCATCAATTGTATTTATATTAATTTTTTTAAGAAGTGCCTCCGTTCTTGCACCAATACCTTTAATATCAGATAGTTCTGCCATAGTATCACTCCACTTCTTTTGTCTGTCTGTATTATATCATAATTTCATTTTTTTTCAAAGAAAAAAAGCACAAATTTGTGCCTAGTCTTTTATCAATTCTAAAACCACGTATCCTGCAATTTTTAAGCCTGCACTGCTTGGTACAAAAGAAATCGATGCGATGGTTGTACCTTCATGTTTTATTGGCTCTTCTTTAGAATACAAAACTGGAATCTTTTCTTTTATTTTCTCTTGTTGTACCCATTTTCGTAATCGTTTTGCGATGGGATCATAAGAAGTTTTTCGAATATCTTCAATCAAAAATCCACTTGGATTTAACTTGTTACCCGTTCCCATAGAAGAAAGGATAGGTATTTTTCTATTTAAACATTCTTTAATAATCGTCTTTTTACTATCCAGGCTATCACAGGCATCGACTACAAAGTCAATTTTTCTATCAAATAAAACATCCTTGTTTTCTTTTCCATAGAAGCAAGAATGCGTAATAACCGTACAATTTGGATTGATATCTAAGATTCTTTCTTTTAATACCTCCGTCTTTTCTTTTCCAATGGTAGAGTGCAACGCTATAATTTGTCTATTGATATTACTAATATCCACTTTATCATAATCCACCAAGATAAGGGTTCCTACAAAGCAACGCGCTAAAGCTTCTACAACAAAGCCTCCTACTCCTCCTATTCCAAGTACCAAAACTGTTTTTTTCTTTAAAATATCGACTTTTTCTTTTGTTATTAATAATTCTAATCTACTATCCATAAAAATTCCTCAATAAAAAAATCCGAAAGAACTTACCATCTACGATAAAACCTGCTCTTAAAAACAGGTGGGTATCATTAGTATACCTTCAGGATCCCTAAATAAATAGGTCTTCAACACCAGTATAGCATCACAATTCCCTTATCGTAACTTTAGTCGGTTTTATACACGATGGTGTAAATCGTATCTTTCAGACAATTATAATATATCATATTTTTTTAAGTTAGAAAATACTTTACTCATCAATTCCAAAATATTCTTCTAAAGTAAGTCCACTTTTGTAAACCTTACTTGCCATATCTTTACCTAAATAACGAATATGCCATGGCTCGTATTCATATCCCGTTATTTTTTCTTTTCCTTTTGGATACCTTAGAATGAATCCATATTCATGCGCATGACTAGCAAGCCATTTGCCCTCTTTTGTATTTCCAAAAGAAGTATCCAACATACCTACATCCAAAGCAAGTCCTGTTTGATGTTCAGAATGTCCTGCTTCTGCTGAGAAGGTATTGGCTTTTTCTTTTCCATATTTTTTAATATAACTTTCATGTAATTTTTGTTGTGTAGCGTAACTTCTATACCCAGATAAAATACTAATCGCGTATCCTTTTTTCTTTGCTTCCTTTTGTAAAGAGGTAAAAGCGTTATAGGTATCATCTCTTAATCCTGGATCATAATCTTTAGGAACCGTATATTTCTTATTAACGATTGCTACTCCATCAAAGTAAGTAATACCATTTTCTTCTTTTAAAGTAGGGATAATACCACCCTTTGTTACGACTTTTACTTTACGGGTTACACTCGATTTGTTTCCACTACTGTCTTTTGCTTCGTATACGATTTCATACTCACCAAGTTTAGAAGTATCTACCGTACCTTCTTTTTTTACGCGATCTTTCATATCCTTGTCATAATTATCGCTTACTTCTACTCCCTCTTCTTCGTATTTTTCATTTTTTTTCAAAGTAATTTCTTCTTTTCCCTTTAGTTTTAATGTAGGAGGGGTATTATCCTCTACATGAATAACTCGATATAAATACTCATCTCGAACATCACTTAAACTTAAACGATAAGTTACAACATAATTTCCAACCGTATTTGGATCAAAACTATTATTATCCACTAAAACTTTACTACTTAAATCTTTTTCATCACTAAAAGCATTTATAGCTACTTCTTGGTAAGGAGTTTCCACCTCTTGATAAGTAGAATAATTTTCCAAACGATAATCAATCTTTTTTTCTACCGTTTTCTTATTTGTACAACTGTATCCACTTGCAACATATTCTTTTACTAAATCATTTATCTTTCTTTCGGATTGTACTTTATGTTTTACAATAATTTTATTTTTTAATACATTGAAATTATACTCAAGTAAAGTTGCCTCTACTCTTTTTGTTTTCAAAATATCCCTATCTGCCGTTTCAAATACTTCCTCAAAAGAAATGGTTTTATCTCGATTAAAATCTACTGTCATAGTTGTCTTATAATTTTCATACTCACGACTTAAAACACAAGACACATTTGCTTTAGAAACGTTATGATAAATAAGATAAGAAACAACACATAAAAGTGCTAGAATAAATATAAAAAATAAAATTTTCTTACTATTTCTTCTTATTAAATCTAAATACCTCATAACTATCACCAATTCTATTTTAACACTAAAAAAGAAATAATTATAGTACTAAATTTAAAAACTAGAATTGTTTTTATGTTATAATACAAAAAGAAAAGAGGAAGAGTATGAATACATGTGAAATGTGCCCAAGAAAATGCAAAGTAAATAGAAAAGAAAAGCTAGGATTTTGTAAAGCAACCGATAAAATAGAAATAGCAAAATTTTATCTTCATAAATGGGAAGAACCAAGTATTAGTGGAAAATACGGAAGTGGTACAGTATTTTTTAATCATTGTAATTTGCAATGTGTATACTGTCAAAATTATAAAATATCTAGCAAGCAAAAAGGAATGGAAATCACCCCTACTACTTTAGCCTATATATTTTTATATTTACAAAAACAAAAAGCAAGCAACATAAACTTAGTGACCCCAACACATTATATAGATCAAATTAAAGAAGCCCTTCTTCTAGCCAGAAAAAAAGGATTAAGCATTCCCATTGTTTACAATACAAGTGGATACGAAAGTGTAGAAAGTCTAAAAAAATTAGATGGTCTTATCGACGTTTATTTAACTGACTTTAAATATTATGACGATAAATATGCTAAAAAATATTCCAACGTAGAAAACTACGTTTCTGTATGTAAGAATGCTTTAAAAGAAATGTATAGACAAGTTCAAAAAAATCAGTTTAAAAATGGAAGGATGGTAAAAGGAATAATCGTAAGACATCTTCTATTACCCACTTTAACCTCTGATAGTAAAAAAATTCTTTCTTATTTATATGAAACTTATAAAGATAACATTTATATAAGCATCATGAACCAGTATACGCCACTTAAAAATGTGGAAAAATACAAAGAATTAAACCGTACTATAAAAAAAGAAGAATATTTAGATGTATTAAATTACGCTCTTGATATTGGTATTTGCAATGCTTACGTACAAGAAGAAGGTACAGAAAAAGAAAGTTTTATCCCTGATTTTAATTTAGAGGAAACAAAAAAAGATATAGATCAAATCACAGACAAGATTTGATTTATATCTATTTTCATGTAAAACAAAATTAATATAGCAATCGCAATAAAAGGTCCAAAAGGAATCACATGTTCTTTATTCGTATGTAGAAGAATAAGAGAAATAGGAAGAGCCAAAACGCTTGCTAAAAAGATACTAAAAACGCCTACAATCGGATGCAAAACCAGTCCCGATAAGAACATAAGCTTTACATCTCCCCCACCTAAACTTTCCTTTTTAAATATAAAGTTTCCTAGTTTCATAATCAAATACATAATTAAGAATAATAAGAGTCCGCTTCCTAAAGAAGCAAAACCAGCCTCTGCTCCTTTAAAAACAAACTTTGTTATAAGAATAATAATACTTGCTACTAGTAAAACGGAATCTGGAATAATTAAATAATTTAAATCACTAACTAAAATCACCATAAGTAAAGAAACCAAGGTAAGAGCAAGAATCAGATCTGAAGAGAAACCAAAAGAATAGAAACTAACAGCAAATAACAGTCCACAACAAAGTTCAATTACTGGATAAAAAAGAGAAATCTTTTTCTTGCAATGACGACATCTCCCCTTTTGAATTACAAATGATAAAATTGGAATCAATTCATACCATTTTAATTCATGATTACACTGTGGACAGTGGCTTTTTTTCACTACGATCTCTTCGTTATTTGGAAGGCGAAACCCAACTACATTATAAAAGGATCCAAAAACACAACCAAGTATAAAAAATATAAATATATACATTCCCATCATAAACTCACCCTTAATTAAGTGTATTTTGATAAATACCAAACATTGGAATAATAATAGATAAAATAATAATTCCTACAATTACAGCCAAGAAAACAATCATAATTGGTTCAATTAAACTCTTCATTTGTGAAATTAAATTTCTATGTAAGTATGTAAAATGATCCGCAACTTTTCCCATCA
>CAZWZO010000016.1:0-9847 GCA_964638525.1 uncultured Muribaculaceae bacterium
CTTTTATCATCTTAATAAAATCTTTGAAAAAGTAAATTCCTATGGCTAAAAGGGTCCCAAAGTGAAGGGCAATATCAAAGGATAAAGCTAAGCTCTCTCCCATTTTACTTCCTATTCCAAATAAATCGCGGAAGATAATTAAGTGTGCGGATGAAGATATAGGTAAAAATTCAGCAATTCCCTGTACCAATCCTAATATAAAAATTTGAAAAAACATTTTTCTGCCTCCTATCTCTTTTCTAATGTTTCCATTATATTTGGTATAATTTGTTTCTTTCTAGATATAACGTTTTCTAAAAAGTATTCTTGGTTTAAATGATCGACGTTAAAACTTTTTTCTAATTCTAACTGTGAATGGTCATTATATAAAATATAAGAACCATTTTTTACAACATCGGTTACAAATAAAGCCAGTATATAATAATTCTCATTTTTACTAATTTCATTTAATAGTTCTACATATTCATCTGCAACAGAACTAATTTTGGAATAATCCAAAGTAAAGATTTGACCAATTCCAATTTTTTTATCTTCATACATAAATCCTTTAAAATCACTATATAGGATTTCTTCTTTGGTTTTTCCTTCTAAAGAAGCTCCTTGTTTAATCATTTCCATTCCAAATGTATTGTAATCTTCTTCACATATTTTTTCTAGTTGTGATACGGCGTAGCGATCCATGTAGGTTGTAGTTGGTGATTTAAATAGCAAGGTATCTGAAAGAATTCCAGCCATTAAAATTCCTGCTATTTCTTTTGGAATTTCAATCTTATTTTCTAAAAATTGGTAATAAACAATGGTAGAAGTACTTCCAATAGGAAGGGTTTTTATCGATATAGGATAATTTGTACTAAAGTCTCCTAATTTATGGTGATCGATTACTTCTATAATTTCTGCTTCTTCGATTCCATCTACACTTTGTATTTTTTCATTGTGATCAACTAAAATGACTTGTTTTTTGTTTTTGTCATATAAATTATTAATGGTTAATAAACCTAAACATTCCTTGTTTTTTGTTATAACTGGATAGCTATCTTTTTTCATTTTAGCGTGTTTATCTAAAAAATCGTTGTAATAATCTGTATTGTAAATATATGTGTCTTTGTCTTCTTTTACAATGCTTTTGATAAAATTGCTTAGTGTAATGTATTTCACAACTTCTAAGCTATTTAAATCTGTTTTTATAATATTGATCTTATTTTGTTTTGCTAGTTGTAAATGTTCCTCTTTTAGTTCGGTTTTGGATACCAATATTATCATCTTTACTTTACTTTTAATTGCATATTCTATAATACTGTGTCGATTTCCTACAATTAAAATGCTATTATCATTCAACATAATCTCATCCACAAAAGTAGTAGAACGATATGCTGTAGAAATGACTTCTCCTTGTATTACTTCATCAAATTTCAATACTTCTTTTCCTTTAATCGTATTTAAAATATTATCGTAAGAAGTATAGATATTGTTGTATTTTTCTTCTATTATTTCTTTTAGTATGGCATTGTTATTTACTGTGCCTATAATTTCTTTTTTTTCATTTACAATAGGAACGGTATTGATATTATTTTTTTCCAAATATTCATAGCAATTGTAAATAGATTCTTCTTCATTTAGATAGCATTTTTTACTATAATTAATATCACTGATTTGTAATTTAACATCATTTAAATACTTAGGTGTTTTTACATGAAAATAATTTAATACATACTTGGTTTCGTTGTTTATACGTCCTAAAACTCTTGGTGATGTTTTGTTTCCTAGCTTATTTTTTAAATAAGAAAGTGCAATAGCCGATACACAAGAATCTGTGTCTGGTTTTTTATGTCCAAAAATTAATACTTCATTCATACGATCATCCTATTCTTTCTATATTTAAGATTATATCATCATTCTCTAAAAAAAAACAGAATTATTTTAAAGTTCTGTCTTCGCTTAAAAGATAGGTTAAATTTTCTAGTGTATAGCCTCTTTGTTTTATATAATTGATGAAGGTTGGAAGTTCTTTTATAGCCGATTCTTTTATTTTTATTATGGCCCCACTTTCTAAATTTGTTTTTAAGTCTTTAAAGTTGTTTACTTCAAACGTAGGTAAAATAGAGTGCATTTTTGCATCTTTGCAGGTTTCTAATTTTTTGGAATCTTTCTTTTCGAAATAACAATACTCAGCTTGATAATTTATAATATTTCTTAATGTATTTTTAGCAAAGATTAATTCTTCTTTTTCTTGTGCTTGTAATTGTACTTCATAATCTTTTTTGGCTAAATCGTAAATCATTTTTGGATTTTTTTCTAAATAGCTATTTGTCGTAACAAAAGAGGCGGTAACAAGTTTATCATCTAAAATTTTTACGATACGATTTATATCTGTATTTTCATCTAATAAAAAAACAAGACCGACTGTATCTTTTAAATAATTTCCTTTAACAATATACTTATCGTAGGTATCTTCTATTGTTACTTTTGGTTTTACTTCTTTTAAAACTAAACTGTCTTTATCATATTTTCCAATTCTTTTCATCTTTGTGTAGGAATTTTCATAATCGATTGTAATACCATTGTATCCAGGTGTAATTTCATCCTGTTCTATGCTTGCTTCTTTTACCTCTACTTGATATTTTTTTTCATCTTTTTTGATTTCCTTCATAATAGGATCCGTATACTTTACCAAATCTACGGATTTTTCTGTATAGTAAAAACTAAAACACAATAGTAATCCTACTAATAAAACACGGATTATTTTTTTTATCATTTTCTTCACCTACTTAAATATATGAAGAAATTTTTGGTTCATAACAAAAAATATAATAACTAAAAAATAGTTATTATATCATGTAGAGTTACATATACCATTAAAATCATAAGTAAGATAAATCCAATCGTATGAATAAGGTTTTCCGTAGAAGCTTTTACTGGTGAACCTTTTATCTTTTCAATAATTAAGAATAAGATTCTTCCTCCATCAAAGGCTGGGAGTGGAATTAAATTGATCACTCCAACGTTTATACTTAAGTATGCGATTAAGTATAACATATTGGCAAGACCTGTTTTCGATTGTTCGCTTACTATATTGTAAATTCCAACGGGACCACTTAAGCTATTGATACTTAAGCCTCCTGTAATTAGGTTTCCAATTACTACATACATTTGCTTAAAAATGGATCTCGTCTTCGAGAAAGAATACTTTATTGCTGCAAGAAAGCCACTCTGCTTCTTTCCTTCCATAGTAATTCCAATTACATATGTAGTTTGATTGTCTACTTTTTCTTTTCTTGGCTTTACTTGGTAAGTTTCTTTGTTTCCATTTTTCTTTTCTACTGTAAACTTAATTGGCTTATCTTTCTTAGCCAAAGTGATATATAAAGATATATCGTCAATAGAAGAAACTTTGTGGTTATTAATGCTTAAAACTTTATCATTGGCTTCTAATCCTGCTTCTACAGCTGGATAGTTTTCTACTACTCCTGTAATATAGGGAGTCTGATCGGTACTTCCAAAGCAAAGTCCAATTGCAAAAAGCAATAAAATGGCTAAAATAAAGTTATTTCCTGCTCCAAAGAACATAACAAGAAATCTTTGCCAAGCTGGTTTGGCTTGTAATTTTCTTTCCTTTGGAATATCGGTATCCTCTTCTACTTGTTCTCCAGCCAAAGCAACATATCCACCAAGTGGAATGGCACGAATCGAATACGTAGTTTCTTTTTTCTTGTCTTGTTTACTGAATAACTTTGGTCCCATACCTATAGAAAATTCATATACGTAAATGCCAAACATCTTAGCAAATATGAAATGACCAAATTCATGTACCAAAACAATCAAACTTAATATTAATATAAAATATATAATTGCCATATTTTCTCTCCTTAAATTAATCCGAATAATATTATAAATGCTAAAGCTACAAAAATAATACTATCTAAGCGATCTAAAATTCCTCCATGTCCTGGAATCAAGTTAGAAAAATCTTTCTTTCCATAATATCTTTTGATTGATGAAAATACTAAATCTCCTAACTGACCTACTGCAGATAAGAACATTGTTAATAAAACGATTACAAATATATTGGCACTTGGATCCACTACAGTAAGATAGAAAGTGGAAGCAACGAATGTACCCATAATAATTCCTCCAGCACTACCTTCCCAAGTTTTATTTGGACTAATTGCTTCTGCCATTTTTGTTTTACCAATTCTTTTGCCAATTTCCATAGCAAATATGTCTGTAAAAATAGTGATTAAAAATAAATAGATAATATAGAAGAGGCTATAATTTCTTATCTGTAAAATTAAATTAAAAGCCAATCCAACAAAAAGTGTAGAGCCAATTAAAAATATAGCGTCGTTTGCGTTGTACTTTTTTTTGTCATTGATAAATACCATAGGTGCTAAAAAGAAAAACATAATAAAGGCCATAACACGGTAATCCAAATAATAAGTGAAATCATCTGTCCCCCTATTATATAAGATGAAAAACATCACGAGTAAATACGCAAATATTTTTAATAAGAATGGAAATTCTTTTTTTTCTTCACGCATATGTAACAGTTCATAAAGACCACAAGCTCCCACTGTTGTTACAAAAATTGCGAATGGGAGATGTCCAATAATTAATAATGGAACAGCTATAAGTAGCATTACGATTGCACTAATGATTCTTTTTTTCATAATTGATTCCTCCAAATCTTCTATCTCTTTTGTTATACTCAAGGATGGCTTTATCAAATTCTTTTTCATCAAATGCTGGGAAATATGTTTTTGGAAAATAAAACTCCGCATAAGCATTTTGCCAAAGTAAGAAATTACTCAATCTATTTTCCCCGCTTGTACGAATCATAAGATCAACAGGCGGAAGATCGTGATACATGTACTTATTTACTAAATTTAAATCAATCTCTTCCTTGGTGATTTTTTGTTCTTCTATATCGGATACAATGTTCTTTATGGCATCCACAATTTCATATTGCCCACCATAATTTACACATATATTAAAAATATAGTCGTTGTTTTTACTGGTTTCTTTACTCACTTGGTCTATTACTTTTAACACTTTTTTTGGTAGCGGTTCTCTTCTTCCGGAAAAAATAATACGAACGTTTCTTTTTGATAATCTTTTTGCATATCTTTTAAATCCTTCAATAAAAAGATTCATTAAGTAACTCACTTCTTGTTTGCTTCTTTTAAAGTTTTCCGTAGAAAAAGCATAAACGCTTAAAATTTTTACTCCTTTTTTAAATACATGATCCGCTAATTTTTCCAGGTTGTTAAATCCATGAAAATGTCCTTCACTTCTTGTTAATCCTCTTTCTTCTGCCCATCTTCCATTTCCATCTAAAACAATTGCAACGTGATTTGGAATACGCAGTTTATCTTCTATCATCTTATACCACCTTTGCTATTAACATTATAATACATTTAATTCTTTCATACAATATTAATATTAATTTCTATTCTTTTCTATGTAAACTAAGGCATTTACTTTTCTTTCTCATCGAAACTAGCAAAATAAAGTTTTTTGTAAAAACCATTTTTCTTTAATAGTTCTTTATGACTTCCTACTTCTAAAATGCGTCCTTTATCCATAACTAGAATACAATCTGCATTTTTTATAGTAGAAAGACGATGAGCAATAATAAAGCAAGTTTTATTTTTCATAAGCGTCTGCATAGCCTTTTGAATGTGAGCCTCACTTCTTGTATCAATATTACTTGTTGCTTCATCCAATATGAGTATTTTAGGGTCTTTTAGTATAGTTCTCGCTATAGTAAGAAGTTGTTTTTGTCCAGACGAGATATTATTGGAATCTTCACTTAAAATATGATCATATCCATTAGGAAGGGTTTCTATAAAAGCATCCGCTCCTACTAAATGGGCAGCGTGTTTTACTTCCTCGAAAGTAGCATTTTTCTTCCCATATTTTATATTTTCAAGAATGCTTGTGTTAAATAGAAAAGGTTCTTGAAGTACTATACCAAAGACTTCCCTTAAATCCGTCTTTTTTATTTTACTAATATCTGTTTCATCTAGAAGGATTTTTCCTCCATTTAAATCATAGAAACGTAACAATAGATTGATAAGTGTTGTTTTGCCGGCACCTGTTTTTCCTACTATAGCAATCTTCTGTCCTTTTTTTACCTGAAATGTAAAATCATGAAGAATCGTTTTTCCTTTTTTATATCCAAATTTTACGTGGCAAAAAGAAATGTCTCCCTTTACTTTTTTTCCATCCAAAGACATGCCCTTATCTTTCTCCTCTTCTTCTTCCAAAAAGAGGCTCACTCTTTCAAAAGACGCTAGCATAGCTTGTATCATACTAGATGTTTCCGTCACTTCACTAAGAGGCGTTGTAAATTCCTTGGAATATTGAATAAAAGATTGAATATCCCCCACCTTGATTTTTCCTCTTATTACTAATTTAGCTCCTATTATAGCAATCAATACATATCCTAAAGAAGAAACAAAGGAAGTAATGGGCTGCATAAGTCCAGATAAAGTTTGACTTTTCCAAGCCGAATCGTATAATTCTTTGTTTTCCTTCTCGAAACGTTTTACTATATTTTCTTTCGCATTATAGGCTTGAATTGTAAAAACACCTGATGCAATTTCTTCTACCTGACTACTAATTGTAGAAAGCAAGGCTTGTTGTTTTTTAAAGTGTTTCTGTGAAAGAAAAGCTAGAAAAAGAATAATAAAAAGTGCGACTGGTAAAATAAGAATCGTAATTCCTGTTAAAGATAAATTTATTGATAACATCATGACTAAAATACCAATTGTAGAAATGACAGAGGAAATAATACTTGTAAGTATTTCAGATAAATTTTCTGAAATGGTATCAATGTCATTCGTTAATAAAGATAAGACCTCTCCTTTATTTTTTTGTTCTAAAGAAGCAAATGGTAATTTATTTATCTTTTTGCTTACTTCTTTTCGCATAGTATAAGTTATTTTTTGAACCAGACTGGAGGTAATAATATTTTGAATCATTTGAAACAAGGCACTTACTAAATAAAGAATAAAAAGTACTAAAATTATCTTCTTGATGTATAGAAAATCAATTCCTGCTTTTCCTAAAAGTTTCGCATGGATGCCTCTAAAAATTTCTGTTGTAGCCTTTCCTAATATTTTTGGACCAATTATTGTGAAAATAGTACTTCCAACTGCTAAAAAAGCAACAACAAAAAGTTGAATTTTGTATACAGATAAATAGGTTAAAAATTTCTTGAGTGTTTTTTTGAAATTTTTAGGTTTTTCTGTTGGTTTGGTTTCATCTAAAACAAAGGTGTTTTCTTCATTTTTATCGTTATTCATTTTCTACCTCCTTTTCCTGTATTTGAAAAGAAAGAATCTCTTGATAAACTTTTGAGGTTTTCATTAAATCTTTATGTGTTCCTTTTCCTACTAATTTTCCATTATCCAAAACAAGTACTTGGTTTGCTTCTTTTACGATTCCAAGACGGTTTGTAATGATAAGAATGGTTTTTTCTTTAGCAAGGGTTTTTAATACCTTATTAATTTTTGCTTCGGTTTGATAATCAAGAGCAGAAAAAGAATCGTCTAATATTAATACCTTGAAATTGGAAGCAAAAGCTCTAGAAAGAGCCAACCTTTGTCTTTGCCCTCCAGATAAATTCCTAGCTCCTTGGGCAATTTCAGTATTTAATTTCTTCTTATTTGTAGAAACATATTCAAAAAAAGAGGCATCTTTTATTGCTTGGTTTATCTTTTTTGTCGGAATGTTTTGATTATATAAAGTAATGTTTTCTTTTAAGGTTCCTTTGAAGAAACTTTCTTTTTGAAATACAACACGAATATCTTGATATAAATCTGTTTTGGAAAATTCTTGTAATTCTATATTATTTAAATAAATTTTACCGTTTGTTGGTTTTAATTGTTTTAACAGTAAAGATACGCATGTTGTTTTTCCACTTCCCACGGATCCAACTAGAACATGTAGGCCAGGTGAAAGAGTAAAAGATACATGAGACAAGGCATCTTTTTTTGCATTTTTATATTTATAAGATACATTTTTAAACTGAATTGTTACTTTTTTTTCTTCTATTTTTTTTGAGTATTGTTTTTCTTCCTCATGTGTTTTTTTACTTAAAACTTCTCCTACTCTTTTAAAGGAAACCATACCTCTAGGTAGAATCATAGATAACATAGACATCATGATAAAGGCTGTAATAATTTGCATAGAGTAAGTGATCGTAGCAAGAATATCTCCAACTTGTATCGTATATTGATTTACCTGATAAGCTCCTACTAAAACAATAAATAGAACTGACAAATTAATAATTAAATTTAAACTTGGAATCAAAGCAGAAAGTGTTTTGTTGATAAAAAGATTGGTTTTTTGTAAGTCTTTATTAACAAGATCAAACCGTTTCTCTTCCTTTTTCTCATTATTAAAAGCTCGAATAACAAATAGTCCTCCTAATCTTTCTCTAGCCGTCTTATTTAATTTGTCTATTTTTTCTTGCAAACTCTTGAATTTTGGAAGAGTAAGGAAGAAGAAGAAGAAAACTACAATTAAGGTAAGGAAGACCGCACTTGCTATAATATAAAACAAATGACTTCCAAATACTTTTCTTATCGCTCCAAGTGCAAGTATGGGAGCATAAATCATAATACGAAAAAGCATAATCAATAAGAGTTGAATTTGACTAATATCATTGGTGCTTCTCGTTATTAAAGAAGAAGTCTCAAATGAATCATACTCTTCTTTAGAAAAGGAAAGAATCTTTTTTACACATTTTTCTCTTAAATCTCTAGCGTATCCTGTTGCCATACGACTTGCTGTATAGATAGAAAGAATTGTAAAGATCATAGATAAAAAAGTAAGAGCAAGCATTTTGGTACCGATTTTATATATGTAATTCATTTGCATTTTTGAAAGATTAAGATCTAATTTTTTGTATTCCTGCTTGATAGGAACGATAGCCATTTCTTCTATTTCAGAAAAAGATTTTTTAGAAAGAAGTTTCATTGAAGATATCCTTTCTTCTTTTGTGCTTTTATCATTCAAAGTGTTAGAAAGTACAATATAAGGAGCCAAAGTTTTCCCTAAGCTTTCCCTTTCCTTTTTATTTAATTTTTTTAAAGTATAAACGTTATTTTCTAAAGTATACTTAGCTAAAACCTTGTCTTTCTCCTTTTCATCCATAAAAGTAAAAATACGATTCAATGTATCCTTACTTACTTTTTCATAGGAAGCATACTCAATTCCACTTCTTGCTACACCTATATCCACTATATTAGAAGTATAACTTGGTAAAGATAAATCACAAAGAACTTGAAGAACAAGAAATAAAATAGTTAGCAAAGAAAGTGGTATATACTTTTTTAAAGCCTTTAACATTTCTTTCATATTTCACCTATTTAAAGCCTTGATTTATTCTTTCTAATGTAAAAAGCAATTCTTCTTTTACTTTATCTTTATTTCTATTTTTTACTAATACTTTGGTTACAGCTAAAATAAGTTCCATGTATAGCATTTGAAGTAAAGCACTCTTATTTTCTATTTGTTTAATACGATCTAGAACTTTCTTTATGAATTCTTCATTTTTATCCATAAAATCAATGACATTTTTCATAGTAATATTTTTAAAAATATTCACACATAAATCCTTGTTTGCTCTTTTGCTTCCCGTTTCAATTATATAATCAAAAATATCTACAATACTTAAAAATAAATTTCCGTCATTAATCTCTAAGTACTCAAGAAAAACGGTTTCCATTTTTTCTATATAAACATCCAAAACATAGTCGTAGATTTCATATATATTTTTAAAATACAAATAAAAACTACCTCTGGATATACCTGCTTCCTTTATAATACGGTTTATAGATGC
>CAZWZO010000017.1:0-9777 GCA_964638525.1 uncultured Muribaculaceae bacterium
GATCCAGCCATTATTGCTGTATCTACTGCTTTATCTGATCGAAATAAATCTATTGATTTACTTTCTATTTTAAATAAAACGAAATATGGACCAGAGGGAATCGGTGGTATTGTAACAACGGGTGTTATGTACGTGGGGTATCCGAGATGATTGAAGAAATCAAAAGAAAGGTAGAAGAAAGCAAAGGAAAAACCCTTAAATTTAAGTACAATGGAGCAAGAAACCAAACGGAAGAGTTCGCTGGAGAAATTATAAATGCTTACCATTTTGTATTTACCATTAAAACAAGTGATGAAATAGAGAGAATTAAATCTTTTACTTACAGTGATGTGTTGACGGAAACTTTGGAAATATTTGACTAAATTATTGCTTTTTGTATTTTAATGTTATAAAATATTCATATAAAGTAATATGCTTTAAGAGGGAGGAAAAACCAATGAAAATTACATCAGTAAATGTTCGTAAAATCGAAAAAGAAAATTCACGTATGAAAGGAATTGCATCTGTATTAATAGATGATAGCTTTGCTGTACATGATATTCGTATTATCGAAGGAGATAATGGTTTATTTATTGCAATGCCTAGTCGTAAAACTGCAACAGGTGGATATAGAGATATAGCACATCCAATTAATCCAGAAGTTCGTGCTATGTTTGAAGAAGCAATCATCGATGCTTATGAAAAAGCAGAAGATGTTTCAGAAGAAGAGGAATAGTCCTCTTTTTTTGTGCATAAAATTCATTTTAATATCATATATTTTGTTGGGAGGACAAATATATGGATAAAGAAACAAATATTAATAATTATAATCACATTGTAAGTCTATTGGATCGTAAAAATTTAAACCTGTCCGGTGTTAAGAAAATAGAGAGTTTTGATGAAAATGAATTTGTAATGGACACGGTGATGGGGTTTTTAATTATTAGTGGCAAAAATTTAGAATTAGTAAAAATGGATAGTATGCAAGGAAACACTACAATAAAAGGAACGATTGACAGCATGGTATATGTAGATGAAAACAAAACAGCTAAAAAGGAAAATAGTATTTTTAACCGCTTATTCAAATGAGTTTATCTGTTCAACTTCAATCTTTTTTTGTTTCCTTTTTATATGGTATATTTTTTGCTCTTTGTTTTAATTTAAGTTATAAATATTTGTTTATAAAGAAAAAAATAGTAAAAGTAATTCTAAACTTCCTATTTAATTTAGACATGTGCCTTTTTTATTTTTTAATACTAAAAAAAATAAATTATGGAGTATTACATTTCTACTTTTTTGTTCTTTTGTACCTTGGGTTTCTTTTAGGAAATAAATTGACAAAAAAAATAAGAAAACAAGTGTAAAATCATGTATAGCTTATTTTATTCGTATTGAATACAGTTGCTTAGAGTGTTATTATTATAATAGGAAGTGGAAAAGGACATGAAAAAGAAGAAAAAGGAAAAGTTATCACAAAAAAGTAAACGAAGAATCTTAGTGTTCGGTTCTTTGAGTGTCTGTTTAATTCTATTTTTAGTTATAACTATAGGTAATGTTTGGACTCAAATCATCCAAAAGTGTTATGAAAAGAAATTTTATGAAAACAAATTAAGCGATTTAAAGGATGAAGAGGACAAATTAAAAGTAGATGTAGAAAAAATGCAAGATGATGATTATGTAGCAAGATACGCAAGAGAAAAATATTTATATTCAAAAAATGGTGAATTTATTATTCAAATGCCAAAAGATAAAAATAAAGAGGAGCAGTCAAAACAAAAATAGCTTCTTTTTTCTTGTGAAAAAACAGTGAAATACTTGCTATTGTCTTCTGTATCATATAAAATAGATGATAGTGAGTAAGTGAGTGATATTATGGAAAAAACAATTCATTTTTTATTAGAAGATATAAAATTGAAAAACGGTGACATCCTAGTAGTGGGTGTATCAGGTGGTCCTGATTCTATGGCTTTGCTTCATATTTTGCAAAGAATAAGAAAAAAAATAGATATTAAAATTATCTGTGCACATGTAAATCACAATATAAGAAAGGAAAGTGCAGAAGAAAAGGTATTTTTAGAAAATTATTGTAAAGAAAAAGATATTATTTTTGAAGCTATGCTTATTGAAAAATACAGTGATGATAATTTTCATAACGAAGCAAGAAACATTCGATATCGTTTTTTTCAAGAGCTTATTAAAAAATACAATGCAAATTATTTAATGACTGCTCATCATGGAGATGATTTGATTGAGACGATACTAATGCGTATATCCAGAGGTTCTACATTAAAGGGATACAGCGGATTTTCGAAAGTAGTGGAATATCCAAATTATAAGATTATAAGACCACTTGTTTTTTATACAAAAGAACAAATAGAGAAATATGATGCAAGATATCATATTCCTTACGTTATTGATCAGTCGAATATGAAAGATACTTATACTAGAAATCGATATAGAAAAGTTGTACTTCCATTTTTGAAAAAAGAAGACCCCAATATTCATTTAAAATATTTAAAGTTTAGCGATAATATATTGGAGTATGCCGATTTTATTGGTGATACGGTAAAAAAAGCTATGCAAGATGTTTATAAAGAAGATACATTACTCCTTAGCAAATATGTAACTCTTGCTCCTTTAATTCAAAAACAAATTATTTATAATTTATTAGAAAAGATTTATGCTGATGATTTATTGTTAATTAACGATAAGCATGTACAACTTATTATAGATTTAATTTACTCAAGAAAAAAGAATAGTTATATTTATTTGCCAAACGATGTTAAATTCGTAAAAGAATATGATAAAGGATACTTAGTTATTGAATCAGCAAATATAGATCAATATGAAATTGAACTTTCTAAGTATGCTTATCTTCCAAATAAACATCATTTAGAAGTTGTGGAGGAAGAAGAAGGAAATAGCAACTATGTATGTAGACTTTCCAAAGAGACAGTTAAGTTTCCTCTTCATGTTCGAACTAGGAAACTAGGAGATGTTATGGAAGTAAAAGGATTACATGGAAAGAAAAAAATAAAAGATATATTTATTAATGAAAAAATTTCAAAAAGAGAAAGAGAACTATGGCCTGTTGTTGTGGATTCTACTGGAAAAATTGTTTGGCTTCCTGGCTTAAAAAAATCCAAATTTGATGTAGCAAAATCAGGAAAGTATGATATAATAATTAAATATTATTAAGAGGTGATATTATGAATAGTAAAAACATTAAAAAAGGAGTCCTTCCTTACGTATTTTTATTGCTAGCTATGCTTGCTATATTCTATGTATTTAACATTAGTAATAAAAAAGTAAATGTACTAACTTATAATGAATTTATAACAAACTTAAATAGTGGTAGTATTACAGAGATAACTTTAACACCAAAAGAAAGTGCTGTTGTATATGAAGTGACTGGTAAGATGGAAAAGTATAAGGAAAATGAAACCTTCTCTACAAGATTACCATTAACGGATACATCAATTGATAAGATTTTAAATTCTAAGTATGCAGATCAAATTGCTATTACAACAAAAGAAGATCCAGGATCAAGTACATTGCTTGCTATTTTAGTAAATGTACTACCAGTTGTTTTATTAGGAGGCGTTATTGTTTTCTTCTTAACAAAACAAGTTGGTGGAGCAAACAAATCTATGGATTTTGGAAGAAGTAGAGCAAAATTAAATGATTCAAATAATAAAACAACATTTAAAGATGTAGCTGGTTTAACAGAAGAAAAAGAAGAAGTAAGTGAATTAATCGATTTCTTAAAGAACCCTAAAAAGTTCCAAAATATGGGTGCTAGAATTCCTAAAGGTGTTTTATTAGTTGGTCCTCCAGGAACAGGTAAAACCTTACTTGCTAAAGCTGTTGCAGGAGAAGCAAATGTGCCTTTCTATTACATCAGTGGTTCTGATTTTGTAGAATTGTTTGTTGGTGTGGGTGCTTCTCGTGTTCGTGATATGTTTAAACAAGCAAAACACAACGCTCCTTGTTTAGTATTTATTGATGAGATTGATGCAGTAGGACGTCAAAGAGGAACTGGTCTTGGTGGTGGCCATGACGAAAGAGAACAAACGTTAAACCAATTGCTTACAGAAATGGATGGTTTTGGAGCAAACGAGGGCATTATAATTATAGCTGCAACAAATAGAGCAGATGTATTGGATCCAGCT
Source organism: uncultured Muribaculaceae bacterium (assembly GCA_964638525.1). Taxonomy (GTDB): domain Bacteria; phylum Bacillota_I; class Bacilli_A; order RF39; family UBA660; genus CALVUP01. Next base: position 4,152 of record CAZWZO010000017.1, read on the forward strand.
TTATTAAGACCAGGTAGATTTGATAGACAAGTTACAGTTAATTTACCAGATGTAAAAGGTAGAGAAGAAATATTAAAAGTACATGCTAGAAACAAAAAATTTGCACGTAATATTAAACTTTCTAATATTGCAAAAAGAACCGTTGGATTTAGTGGAGCTGATTTAGAAAACTTACTTAATGAAGCAGCTTTATTAGCAGTTCGTCGTAACAAGGAAGTTATCACGATGGGTGAAATTGATGAAGCACAAGATCGAGTTTTAATGGGACCAGCTAAGAAGAGTCATAAATATACAGAAAAAGAAAGAAAATTAGTTGCTTATCATGAAGCAGGCCATGCGGTTGTTGGTATTAAATTAGAAGGTGCGAACGAAGTACAAAAAATTACAATTATTCCAAGAGGTATGGCAGGGGGATATAACTTAATGCTACCAAAGGAAGAAACTTATTTCTCTACTAAAAAAGAATTATTAGAATCCATTAGTGGACTTTTAGGTGGTCGCGTTACTGAAGAAATTATGTTCCATGAAGTAACGACTGGTGCACATAATGATTTTGAAAAGGCAACGAAAATTGCAAGAGCAATGGTTACAGAATATGGTATGAGTGATTTAGGACCTATTCAGTTAGAACAACAAGAAGGTGGCGTATTCTTAGGAAGAGATTACAACAAAAGTAGAAATTTCTCTAATGAAGTCGCACATGAAATTGATTTAGAAATGAGAAAAATTGTAAATGAATGTTACAAGAAAACAGAAAAAATCATTAAAGAAAATGAAGATTTATTAACTTTAATTGCAAATGCTTTATTAGAATATGAAACATTAACAAAAGAACAAATTGATTACTTAGTAGAGCATGGAAAAATGCCAGATGATCAAGAAGAAAAAGAAGAAGGAGAGAAGACTCCATTAACAGAAAAATCTTTAACAGAGTTAAAAGAAATGGCAAAAGAAAAAGAAATTAAAGGTTATAGTAAAATGAATAAACAAGAACTAATTGATAGTTTGGAAAACGATAAAAAAGAGGAAGAGTAATTTCTTCTTTTTTTATTTTGTGCTATAATGAAAATGGTGAGAATATGGAAAATAAAGAAAAAATGTATCATATAGGATTAACCAAAGAGGAAATCAAAAATGCAAAATATTGTATTTTAACAGGAGATCCAAAAAGAGTAGAAAAGATTGCTTCTTCTTTGGAAAATGCGAAATATTTAGGAGAAAATAGAGAATACAAGAGTTATCTTGGAGAAATAAATAAAGAACCTGTACTGGTTATATCGAGTGGTATGGGTGGCCCTGCTATGGCTATTTGTGTAGAAGAGTTAAATATGCTTGGTATTAAGACTTTGATTCGAGTTGGTACAAGTGGTGGTATGCAATTAGATGTACAGGCTGGAGATTTAGTTGTTGCAACCTCTGCTATTAGACAGGAAGGTACGAGCAAAGAATATTTACCTGTTGAATATCCAGCTGTAGCAGATTTATCTATAAGTAATGCTTTAAAAGAAGCCTCAGAAGAACTTGGATATAAAACACATATTGGAGTGGTACATTGTAAGGATAGTTTCTATGGACAACATAGTCCTGAGAGGATGCCAGTAAAAGAGGAACTTTTAACCAAATGGAACGCTTGGATAAAGGGAGGATGTTTGTGTAGTGAAATGGAAACGGCTTCCTTATTTATTGTATCTAGTGTTTTAAGGCTAAAGGCTGGTGCTATTCTTTCTGTGATTTGGAATCAAGAAAGAGAAAAGGCAGGATTGGACCAAAAAGAAAATTTTGATAATGATAAAGAAATTAAGGTTGCTGTTTTGGCAATCAAGAAATTGATGGAAAATGAACATAAGTAGATGTTCGTTTTTTCTTTCAAAAAAAAGAATTATTGTGTATAATATAGACGGTGTTTGAAATGAAATGGAAAATTAAGAATGTAGAAATTGATAATCAAGTGGTCCTTGCACCTATGGCAGGAATATGTAATTCTAGCTTTAGAAGAATTATAAAAGAAATGGGATGTGGCCTTATTTATGCTGAAATGGTCAGTGATAAAGCTATTTTTTATAATAACGATAAAACAATAGATATGCTTTATATGAGGGAAGAGGAACGTCCTATTGTTCAACAAATTTTTGGAAGCGATAAAGAATCTTTTGTAAAGGCTGCTAAGTTTATAGAAGAGTATATGCATCCAGATATTATTGATATTAATATGGGGTGTCCTGTCCCTAAAGTAGCCGTAAGAGCACAGGCTGGCTCAGCTTTATTAAAGGATGTAGATAAAATTTATGAAATTGTTTCTTCTGTAGTTGATGCTGTTTCCATCCCAGTTACAGTTAAAATAAGAAGTGGTTGGGACTTTGATCATATAAATGCAGTAGAAGTGGCCAAAACCTGTGAAAAAGCAGGAGCAAGTGCTATATGCGTACACCCAAGGACAAGGTCGCAAGGATATAGTGGAAAAGCAGACTGGGATATTATTAAACAAGTAAAAGAAAATGTAGGAATTCCAGTAATTGGTAATGGGGACATAAAAACTTGTTATGATGCCAAAAGAATGTTAGAAACAACGGGCTGTGATGCGATTATGATTGGAAGAGGTGTACAAGGAAATCCTTGGTTGATTAAGCAAACAGTAGAGTATTTAGATAAAAATATAGAGCCTACTTTTCCAACGCCAAGAGAAAAAGTAGATATGTGCTTAAAACATTTGGATTATTTAAAAGAATTAAAGTGTGAGAAAATCGCTGCTTTAGAGATTCGAAATCATATTGGTTGGTATTTAAAAGGATTAAAAAATTCATGTGAAATTAAAAGTAGAGTCTATAAAACAACAAAAATTGATGATATAATGAATATATTGAAGGAATATAAAAAGGAATTAGAGGCGAAGAATTATGGAACAGAATAATTTTTTAAAACGTGTTTTTGCTTATTTTTTAGATTTACTTATAGTAGGTATAGTATTAGGCGTGTTGACTACTTTTTTCGTGCCACAATCTAAAAACAGTAAAAAACTTAGTTTAGAACAAGAAAACATTACAAGTTCTTTTTTTGATAAAGAATTAGGGGCAAAAGAATTTGTAAATCGTTCTATAGAGATTGGATATGATCAAGCTAAGGAAGAAATTCCTGTTGTTATTATCGATATAGCGGGTATGCTTTTATACTTTGTTGTGTTTCAAGCTTACAATAAAGGGCAAACAATTGGTAAAAAATTAGTAAAATTAAAGGTAGTAGGAAACAGTGGGAAAGAACTTGGGTTAAATGATTATTTAAAAAGGGTACTTATTGTCCCACCTATTTTCTGTGATTTATTAGATCTAATTTTATTGATGTTTGTACAGAAAAATATATATTTAACAAGTAACATTGTACTTACAGTACTTAAAAATTTATTGTTGCTTATTACTGGAATTATGGTAATATATAGAAAGGACAACCGAGGTTTGCATGATTTAATTGCAGATACTAAAGTTATAGAACTAAAAGAAAAAGAGAAAACAAAGAAGAAGGAGAAAAAAGATGGAAAGAGTATTTAGTGATCAAGAACTTGTAAGAAGAGGAAAATTAGAAAAAATAAGAGAAATGGGAATTGATCCTTTTGGGCATCGTTTTGAAAGAACGGCTTTTGCTCAAGAATTAAAGGATAAGTATCAAGATGTTGATCATGATGCTTTTGAAAATATGGAAGATACAGCTTGTGTCGCAGGTAGAATTATGTTTATTCGTAAGATGGGCAAAGCTTCTTTCTTCACAATAAAGGATAAGACAGGATCAATTCAAATTTATATATCTATTAATGATATTGGAGAAGAGATGTATAATTTATTTAAAACGGCAGATCTTGGAGACATTGTTGGTGTGTCTGGTAAAATCATGAAGACAAGAACAGGAGAGGTAACAATCAAATGTCTTGAATATACACATTTAGTAAAAGCATTAAGACCTCTTCCAGAAAAATTCCATGGTCTTACTGATATAGAAGAAAGATATAGAAGACGTTATGTAGATTTAATTATGAATGATGAATCAAAGAAAGTTGCCTTTATGCGTCCTAAAATTATCCGTTGTATTCAAAACTTTTTAGATACAAGAGGATTTACAGAGGTAGAAACACCTATTTTAACTACTCTTTTAACAGGAGCTTCTGCTAGACCATTTGTTACACATCATAATACACAAGATTTAGATATGTATTTGCGTATTGCCTTGGAGTTGAATTTAAAGCGACTTTTAGTTGGTGGTATGGAAAGTGTATATGAAATCGGACGTACTTTTAGAAATGAAGGAATGGATCCACAACATAATCCTGAATTTACTATGATGGAAGTGTACCAGGCTTATTCTAATTTAGAGGGTATGATGGATTTAACAGAAGAAATGTATCAGACTATTGCCGAAAAAGTATGTGGAAAAACGACTTTCCATTACTTAGGTCATGATATTGACTTATCAGGAAAATGGAAAAGAATTAGTATGGTAGATGCCATTAAAGAAGTAACAGGAATTGATTTTAGTAAGGAAATGTCTGTAGAAGAAGCATTACAATTAGCTAGTAGTCATGATATTGAGGTTATGGATCATGAACATACAGTTGGACATATCATTAACTTATTCTTTGAAAAGTATGTAGAAGAAACTTTAATTCAACCAACTTTCCTTTATGGACATCCAGTAGAGATCAGTCCACTTACTAAAAAGAATCCAAAAGATCCTAGATTTGTAGATCGTTTCGAATTATTTATATCAGGACATGAATGTGCAAATGCTTATACGGAATTAAATGATCCAATTGATCAGTTAGACCGTTTTGAGGATCAACTTAAAGAAAAAGAACTTGGTAACGATGAAGCCAATGATATCGATATGGATTTTATTGAAGCTTTAGAATATGGTATGCCTCCTGCTGGTGGTATCGGATATGGAATTGATCGTTTGATTATGTTATTTACAGAACAAGAATCTATTCGTGATGTATTGTTGTTCCCAACTATGAAACCTAATGATGAGAAATAGACCGAAATAAGGTCTATTTTTTTGTGTAATTTTAATGAAATTGTTTGTAAAATAGGACAATTGTTGTATAATGATAGTGGGAGGGTTAATATGAAAAAACACAATATTTTAAAAGTAGTACTTTTTTCTTTACTAGCCGTTGTTGTATTGACTTGGATATTTCCAACATCCACTTTTTCAACGACACTAACAGTAGGGGAAAGAGCCCAAATGGGAATTTTTGATATCTTCAGTTATTTTGGACAAGGATTTCAATACTTCTACCAAATTTTAATCTATGCATTAATTGTTGGTGGATTCTATGGAGTTTTATCTAAAATTGAAGCATATAGAAAATTACTAGATAAGATTGTTGATGGTTTCAAGGGAAGAGAAATTTTATTTATTTCTATTGTAACTATTGTCTTTGCACTTTTAGCAGGTGGTGTTGGACTTTCTTATATTTTAATATTCTTATTTCCATTTGTTATTTCTATTTTGTTACTAATGGGCTTTGATAAACTTTTAGCCGCAACGGTAACAGTAGGATCCGTTTTAGTTGGTGTAATGGGTTCATTATATACTACAGATGTAAATTATTATTTAAATAATTACTTATCTTTAGGAATTA
>CAZWZO010000018.1:0-9696 GCA_964638525.1 uncultured Muribaculaceae bacterium
GTCTTGGTTTTATAAAAATTGTAGATAAGTGTCAAGTAGATGTATATGTAGATTTGAATGTAGATGTTTATACGAGAAAATCTTTAATTTAATATTTGTCCACTTGAAAAATAAAAGGAAGTTCTGTATAATTATAGTATAAATATAATCGTAGGATGGAGCACTAAGAATGAAAAAAATCGTAAACAAAATTAAAAGTGGTTATGATAATGTGATGAATGGTACAAAGCTTGGGTATTATTTAAGGAAAAGTGTAAGTACAAAGAATGCTTATTTAATGCTTATTGTCTTTAGTAGTTTGTTCTTATTAGGTGCTTATGTATCCTATGCTTTTTTTACGGTTGCAAAAGAAAAGGATAAGGCTTTTAAAATTGTTGTTGGTAATTTAGTAAGCAATATTTCTAGTGAACAATTAGATAGCAATCATGCGATTACAGTAGAGGCTTCCTCTAGTAGAAGCGCTACGATTGTTATTCAAAACACCAACTCCGTAAAAGCAAAGTATAATTTAGGTTATAAAGTGTACGATAGTAATAATAATTTGGTGAATGATTCTGTTAGTGTGAAATATGTAGAGGTATCAAAAGATAAACCAAATAGTAGTGGACAATATGTTATTGATGAAGCATCAAGCGATGCAAATGAAAAAGTAGTACAAGTGATGATTACAAATGGAACGACTACAGATAAGAAGGTTGTCTTCTCTTCTCAAGTTGGTCTTTCTACTGCTACACTTGTAAACGATACAGATGTAAATCTTGTAAAAGAAGAGTTTAAATATACTTATGATGATTATGCAAGTAGTTTAAGCATGATTCCTTATCAAGAAGGAGATACGAATGCAAGTGAATTTAAAATCGCTTACAAGAGTGAAGATAGTAATTCTTTGTACGCTAAAGTAAGTAAAGATAAAGTATATATGGATGTAAGTGAAACCTTAGATAGTCAGGATGTAAAAGTGGCTTACAAAAGTGCTTATACAAGTGGGGTATCCATTGAACATCCCCAGTCTGCGTCTTCTCTTTTAAAAGATGGTACAATCTTTGGACAAAGTGGATTGGTAAACATTGGAGATTATTTTACTTTTACTTCTCCAACAAGTAAAATTGTTGCTTCTACAAATTTTGATTATGATACAAATCTTGGTGCCAACTATCCATTTCAATTAGTAGGAAGTATAAAAGATCAAACAAAAACTGTAAATGGAGTAGAGGTAACTTTAGGTTTTAGTGGAACGTATAATGATACAGATTCTACGTATGATGAGACTAAGTTTTCTGTATTAACAGATGATAAATACATTATGCCAAGTTTTACTCTTTACACATATGATAAAACAAGTTTCAAAGAGACAATAGAAAAATTAAAGAAAAAGGTATACGAATACGATCCTTATACTTACGATGTAGAGGGATATATAAATAAAATAAATGATGCTATAAGTAATTACTATAATAAAAGAAAAGTAACACAAGAACAATTAGATAAAATACTTACAGTACTAAAAAAAGGACCAACAGCAAAATCAACACTTCTTACCTTGGATGATTTCCAGGATGGTTTTGTAAATATGACCACAGGTGTAATTGAAAATAATAGTACTTATCCAAACAGTATTTATAGTAAACTTGTTACATTAAGAAGTGGCAAAACTTATACGCTTACGAATGATTCTGACGGAACACAAGAGCTTTTAGGAATTCGACTTTACAATACAGATGAAAGTTATATTGGAAACTTAAATACTACAGGTAGTACAACTTATGTCACTTCAACGGGCAACGTTAGTAATTTATTCCTAGCGAAAACATTAACCATTACGCCAAAACAGGATATTAAAATAAGAGTTCTGTATTTAGATAAATCTCTTCTTACAGAAACAGAGTTAAAAGAGACAAATTAAAAGAAAGGTTATTCTTTCTTTTTTTGTATTCCAATCATAGCACCTACTGTAGAGGATAGCAATAATATGGCATAATAAATAATAGATTTTATTGTGAAATTTTTTGTGAGAATGGTAAATAGAAAGAGTAGTGCTATAAAGATGCCACCTACTTTGATTCCTTCTAAATATCCTTTTTTGTTACTATGTTTTCCTATATAAATTCCTGCGATAAATAAAGATGTGATCATGGATAGAAGTTTTAAGGTTGTAATGGTTTTACTTGAAAATAGATCAAAGTAGTGAAACAGTGTAATTAAAATACTAAAGATAAAGCATAAACCTATAAGAAGGGCTATTGCTTTTCCATATTTAAGAACTTTCATAAAATCACCTATAATATTTTATTATTTTGAATAGAAAGTTATGACATTTAACATAATAAAGTTAGGTGATATTATGGATTTTTTAATTGTTATAGCACGTACTTTGGTTTTCTATATTGTAATTACCGTTGTTTATCGTCTTATGGGAAAAAGAGAAGTAGGAGAACTTGGTATTATTGATTTGATTGTTTCGGTTTTAATCGCAGAACTTGCAGCAATGGGGATAGAAAATTTTAAAGAAAATATTTTTATACCCATTTTTGCCATCTTCTTTTTGGTTGTTTTTCAAGTTGTTATGGCTAAAATTACAATAAAAAACGCTAAAATAAGGGATTTATTCGAGGGAAAACCTTCGGTAATCATTAATAGGGGAAAAGTAAATTTTAAAGAAATGGAAAAGCAAAGATATAATTTAGATGATTTACTTACTCAATTACGTAGTAAATCTATACGAAGCATTGAAGAAGTGGATTATGCTATATTAGAAAACAATGGTAGACTTTCTGTTTTTACTAAGGGAAAAACGGATACGTATCCTTTGCCTTTGATTTTAGATGGAGAAATTGAAGAAGATACGTTAAGACAGTTAAATAAAGATAAAACTTGGCTTTTTGATTTAATCAGAAAGGAAAGGGTGGCTAGGAAAGATATTTTTTATGGTTTTTATAAAGATAAGAAAATTTATGTAATAAAAAAATCTGATTTGCAAGAATAGACAAAAATATCTGTTTGTATGTGTTTTCATAATATTGGGTAGGGTGATATATTATGAAAAAATATGTAATGTTTGCTATAGTGTTTTGTATAATTTCTTTATGGATGATTGATTATAATTTAAACAAAACAAAAGAAAGAATGAATAAGGAAGAGGATACACAAACGGTTGTATCGGATGTAGGGGAAGATAGGTATATGTTTCTTTCTTATATCGATTACTCCAAGTTATTAAAAAATAAAGAGAAAGAAGAAAAAATGAAGAATATTGATGAGATGGTAAGTAACGTTCATCATGCAAATTTTACTACCATTTTGTTACAGGTTCGACCCTTTTCAGATAGTATTTATGCTTCTTCTTACTATCCCACATCTTCTACTGTAGTAAAGAAAGAGGGAGACACGCTTGATTTAGATATTTTAGAATATTTTATAAAGAAAGCACATGCTTTTAATATGAAACTTTATGCCTGGGTGAATCCATATCGAGTTCGTAATGTAAGTGATGTATCCACCATCAGTAAAGACTCACCCTTTTATAAATGGATCAATACAAGACATATGGAGGTGATTGATAAGAAGGGTATCTTTTTAAATCCTTCTAGTAAAGAAGTCAATGAATTAATATTAAATGGTATTGATGAGTTAAGTCGTAATTATGATATAGATGGTCTCATTTATGATGATTATTTTTACCCAAATGATGAAATTGATTATTTGGATTATAAAGAATATATAAATAAGGGTGGAGAAAAGAAGTTAAAGGATTACCATTTGGAAGTGGTGAATACCTTAATTAAAAACACTTATACGACTATCAAGAAAAATAATAAAAAAATTGTTTTTGGTGTTTCTCCGGATGGAAATATAAATAATAATTATAATACGCACTACGCAGATGTAAAAACTTGGTGTAGTAAAAAAGGATATATTGATTTTATTATGCCACAGGTGTATTATGGTTTCTTACATAGTGTGGTTCCTTTTTCCGATACAATCTTAAACTGGGATAATTTGATTAAGAATGATATTGATTTAATACCAGCTCTTTCTTTGTATAAGGCAGGAGATAAGGATTTGTATGCAGGAAGTGGTGAGAAGGAGTGGCAAGAAAACTACGACATAATAAAAAGGCAGATTATTTATTCTAGGAGTTTGTCTCATTATAAAGGTTTTGCCCTTTATAGATACGATTATTTTTTCAATAATTTGAATTACAATGAAAATGTGATGAAGGAAGTAGAAAATGTAAAGGAAATAACAAAATAAGATAGAAAAAGCTATCTTATTTTTCTTTTTCTTGCTATACTTTAGTAAAGTAGGATGTGAGTTTATGAAGAAAATAGGAAAGTACTTTTTGTTTTTGTTTTTAGCCTTTGTTATGGATAGCCCTTTTGTTTTGGCTAGTGGTGTAGTGGATGAGGGAACATACATTATAAAAAGTGTAAAAAATCAAAATTATGTAATTGATTTAAAGGGAGCCAGTGTAAAAAATAATAGCAATATACAATTGTATAAGAATAACAAGAGTAAAGCACAACAGTTTAGACTTAAAAAAAATACGAATGGTACGTATAGTATCAGTACAATATATAATACGAATATGGTATTAGATGTACAAGGTGGTAAGAATCAGAATGGTACAAATATTCAGTTATATAAACAAAATAAAACGGCAGCACAACAGTGGGTAATAAGAAAGAATAAGGATAATACTTTTACTTTTGTATATAAAAAAGATACCTCTAAAGTACTAGATATTAAAGGTGGAAAAATAAAGAATGGCTCTAATATTCAGATTTATAAATCAAATGGAAGTGCGGCACAAAAATTTGTATTGGAAAAAGTAGTAACCAATACAATGAAAAGAGTAGAAGTAGAAGAAGGTACGTATTTCATCAAAAATGTAAAAAATACAAATTACGTTTTAGATTTAAAAGGAGCAAATGTCTCTAACGGTAACAATATTCAGCTTTATACAAATAATAAAAGCAAAGCTCAACAGTGGAAGATTACAAAGAATACGAATGGTAGTTATAAAATAGCAAGCCTCATCAATGAAAATTTTGTTTTGGATGCTAAGGGTGGAAAAAGTAGTAATGGAACCAATATTCAGCTTTATAATTCAAAGAATGTGAAAGCACAACAATTTTATTTTTATAAAACAAGTGAAGGGTATTATAGTATTGCTTCTTCTTTAAATGTAAATGCTCTTGTTGAATTACAAGGTGGGAATGTTAAAAATGGAGGCAACATACAACTTTATCAATACAACAATACGGCTTCACAAAAATGGGTATTAGAAAAAGTAAAAGTAGAAGATACAAAACCTGTAGAGGAAGAAAAAGAGTACGTTCCAAAACCAGAAGAAAATGCAAACTGTACAAACTTAATTGTTTTTGTAAAGTTTAAGGATGATTCTAGAGATATTTTTAATGCAACGAAGGATTATACTACTTATAAAACAAGTAATTTTGAAACATTAAAGAATATGTTCGATCAAAATATTACTTATACTTCTTACGATGATTCTTTTAAAAATTATATAAAAGAAGTAACCAATGATAAAGTACGAGTTCAAAATGTTTTTATCCAACAAAACTATGAAGAGAATAAAATAAATACATATCAACTAAAGGGGAAAAAACAGGATTATACGAGTGGAGATGGAATCGTATACGAAATTCTAGAAGCATTAAAAACAGGAAAAATACAGAACCAGTTTGGACAAGTCCAGTATGATCACATTGAAAAGAATGTCTTGGATAATTTAATGATTGTCATACAGGGAGAGAAAGTAGAAGATGATTATACAGGTATCCTTGTAAATCATAAAACCAATTATGGTGGAACAGAACAAGTACATGGTTTTCAGATATCAAATTATGTTATGCTAAATTCAGACTCTTTAGTAAATGAGGATGCTTCTGTTAATGTTGGTGGATCGCAAGCTGGGGTGATTTCTCACGAATTTTTACATGTTCTTTCTCTTCCGGACTTATACCGTAAGACGGATACTGGTGTGCCAGTTGGACCTTGGGATATTATGGCTTCGGCTAGTTACTTTAAACAATATCCACTTTCTTATTTTCGAGCAAAAAACAATTGGATTTCTTCTAAAACAATTGAAAAAAGTGGACATTATACCTTGGATGTAGTAGGAAGCAAAAAGGAAAATGAAGTCTTTTTCTTAAAAACACCTCTTAGTGATAGTGAAACAATCGTTTTAGAATATAGGCAAAAAAAGAGTGCTTTGGGTCAGATAGATTATAATCTTCCTAGTAGTGGACTTCTTATGTATCGAATAGATGAAAAAGTAGAAAATCAAACAAATACAAATGGAGAAAACTATGTATATGTATATAGACCAAATGTTACAGATAAAGATAAGGCGTTGAATCAAAACTATTTATTAAATGGTACATATGTAAATAATGTATATAATGCTGCACTTTCTTCTGATGCAGGGAAAAACTCTTATGGGTCTTTGGATTTATCTGCGCCATTTACAGACAATACGCTTTATTATTCTGATGGAAGCAACAGTGGTATTTTAATAAAAAATATTACTTATAATTCAGATAAGACACAAATAAGTTTTGATATAGAGTTTGCTGATTATTCTAGTAATAATACTTGGGAAGCTTTGGGAAAAGTAGATACAGAAGCCAGTGGCGATAAAAACAGTCTTTATGTGGATGAAGAGGAAAATGTGTACATGAGCTATTACACGACAAAAAAACAAGTACAAGTAAAAACATTTCATAATGGTTCTTTCTCTGCAGTGGGACAGGTAATTTCTAATCATGAGATTTCTTCTTTCGTTCAGTTTAATGGTACGTTTTATTTAGCAAGTAGAAATGCTACAAACTATGGAGTAGATATTTATAAATTAAATCAAGATAAGTGGGAACTTTATGCTTCTTATTCTTGTGATTATACGGAGAATTTATCTTTTATCAAAACAGAGAATCAACTTTACTTGGCATATAACTCTACAACTACACTCTTTCTTGTGGATGTAGTTTCTAATAAAGAGATTACTACGAAAAACTTTACTTATCTGGCTTCACCTAAATTGGAGTATTGGAATAAAAAATTATATTTGGTATGTAGTGATTATTTTGCAACCAATAGCAAAGGAAAGCTATTTAGTTATGATTTAGAAAATAACATTTGGAAAGAGGAACAGGAAAGTACTTTAGATAAAACGAATATGCATGATATAAAAGTATATAAGGATTCTTTATATGTCTTATATGGAGGAAACAATTTAAATCCAACTCTAGTAGAATGTAAAGAAAATACTTGTTCTTTAAAAGCAACTTTGCCTATAAAAAACTATATAAATTTATCTTTGCATGTAGGAGAAGATTTCTATATTTCTTATACAAGTAGTGAAGATACGAAGACTTATATTTTAAAAGAAGAGGAAAAAGACTTTGTTCTTTATAATGATAATTTGGGACTTGGTATCACTAATTTAAATATAGTAAGAAATAAAGATACTCTGTATGCTTTAACAGAAACAAACAATTCTATTTATTTAAAAAGAAAAGGCTTGGCGTAAGTCCTAGATGCTTTTTCTTTTTTTTATATGATAAAGTAGGTGATACGATGGAGCAAATAAATGAAACAACTGTGGTTGTACTTACTTTTTTAGAATTAAAAGAGGCCTTAGAAAAGGAAAACGGGTATGCCTATGTTTATCTTGGAACGGATATTTCTTTTCCTACAAATTCTTCAGGAATCTTAATTCATAAGACAAAAAAAGATTAAAGATTTTTATTAATAAACATAAATTAAAATTTATATTAGTTTCTATTCTTATAATGTTTATTATTTGGTTTATTAATATTAATAACGAATTACTGTATTAAAAAAGATGATTAAAAGCACTAACGCTCATAATCGTCTTTTTCTTTGGCTATATAATCTCTTGAACTATTAATAGATTTTGAAAAATTTATTAATTTTTTATAATCCTCTTCATCTAAGCTTCTATGCTCATATAAATCATGAGTAAGTTGAACATATTTATCTTTCTCTTTATGGTCTATAAGTTTAGTAATAATAAAATGTTTTATAAAACCTAAATTTCAAGTAGAAACTGGAATTTTTGATAAAAAAGTGTAAAGTTGCGTTAAACTTAATAAAAAAATAAAGATATAGAAAATATTTTTAAAAAATGATATATTTATGTTAAGTGTTATATGTATATTTGGAGGTTAATATGGGATTTTGGAAGAAACTTGGAATATGGAATATGTTTACTAGTAAAACTCCAGTAGCAAAAGCGATAGGTGCTATGGTTGCATTAGATGAGTACGAAAAAGAAACAAAACAAAAGCAACTTTATCATGAGAAAACTTGTAGCTGGTTTGAATGTAGTAACTGTCATAATGTAATACAAGAGGGGATGGAAGAATGCCCAAGTTGTGGTATAAAATTTAAACAAACCTTGAGTCCTGATGAGAATAAGACCACGAAAGTAAACGTTTATGATAAACAAGGAAACATTATAGATATAAGTGAATTAAAAAAGCAAAAGAAGAAATTTTATAAAGCTGGAGTTAATATTGATTCTGGTGATTATTTTTTCTTTTCGCCTGATAATAAGGGAATGTGTATGATTGGCTCGGGTCAAATAAACGGAGTTTCTGATATGTATGAAGGTTTTAATGAAGATGATTATTGTGTAACAGGAATATTTGTGCGATTACTTGTTTCTGATTCATTATTTGTAGATCATGGGTTTTTAATTAATACAGACTTAATCAGTAATGTTGAATATATTAATCCTAATGGATTGCATAGTTACAGAATCGGCATAGACCTTCCGGAAGGAAGATACCAGTTTAGACTTTTTGATGAGAACTGTGCTGCACATTTTATATGTTATCAGGGGCCTCAAACAGGAAGAATTCGTGAACAAGATAAAGCTGAAGAGTGGTTTGATTCACAAACAGAATTAGATATGAATGAGGGGCTTGTAATGTACTTAGATAGGAATATATATGTTGATAAAATTATTGATCTTGAAAAGTGTGAAGAAAAAGATAATAGTGAAATCTTCGATAATATTATCGAAAGCAATAATCTGGTTTTTAACAGCATGAAAGTTTTTTCTGATAGCCAATATCTTGTTGGAAAAGATATAGATGTAGGAAACTACTTATTTTATTCACCTACAGGAAATGGATACTTTTCTCTTACTACAGATTCTAATGGTGATGATATTATTGCTAATGGTTCTTGCATAATGAGTTGTTTTATTAATTTAACCAAAAATTTATTTATTTATATTAGTAATGGATATTTGGTTTCAACCTCATTATTTGATGCATTAGATTATAAAAGTATTGAAGGGAAAATTATATATAGAATTGGGTTGGATAAACCTGAAGGTATTTATAAGATAAAAGCTAAACAAGATACAAATGGTTATTTTTGTGTTTATGATGGCCCTTTTGATACTAAAACAGAAATTATATCTAATGGTATTTTTAAAGGAATAAGGTATGTTGAGGTAAGAAATAGTAATTATTTTCAAATTGATGAAAATATAAGTATAATAGAGAGAACGGATATTCCATCGAAAAAATAAAAAAGCAAGCACTTTATAAATACATAATTCAAATATTTCTTTTACAACTTCAGCCTCAATAGGTTCTACTTCTAAATGACCTGTTTCTTTGTTTCTAATATAGCCAT
>CAZWZO010000019.1:0-9647 GCA_964638525.1 uncultured Muribaculaceae bacterium
AGCTCTTTATGCAAAAGAAGATGGTCTTTACTTTTACAAACAAATATTAAAAAACGTTCCTTCTCATGTAAATAGCAAATATATGATTGCCTTTGAAATTGGCTATAAACAAAAGGAAAAAATTTTAGAATTAATTGATAAATATTTAGAAGATGTAAAAGTCGTCGTAAAGAAGGATTTGCAACAAAGAGATCGAATGATATTTATTTTTAAAAATTGTGAATAAAAAACAGAAGAATCGCCCAATATTTATATGAGGCGATTTTTAAATGAAAAAAATAGTATTACTTATTATAACTATATTTGTCTTTCTTTCTTTTTTAAATACGAAAGAAGAGGAAGTTTTAATCCCAAACGAAGCTATTCGACTTAGAGTCATTGCTTCGTCAAATACCGTAGAGGATCAAAATATCAAAATACAAGTACGTAATAAAATACAAAGTGAAATTATAAAATTATCTGATAAAAAAGATATAGATAAAACCAGAAAAAATATAAAAGCAGACTTGAAAAACATAGAAGAAATCACAAAAGAAACTTTAAAAGAGTTAAACGCAGATTCTAAGTATGATATAAATTATGGATACAATTATTTTCCAGAAAAACAGTACAAAGGAGTGAAATATGAAGAAGGGTATTACGAATCCTTGGTTATTACTTTAGGGGAAGGAAAAGGAGAAAACTTTTGGTGTGTATTGTTCCCACCACTTTGTCTATTAGAAGATGATGAAGCTAAGACAAAAGATGTAGAATATAAATTTTATATTCAAGAATTAATCGATAAATATTTTTAAGAATAAAAAAGAAGCAATCCCGTAAAATTTATAGAGGGATGCTATGTTAATAACAAGTATAATGATTGCCGTAGGACTAAGTATGGATGCCTTTTCTTTAGCAATCCTATATGGTATGAATAAAATGACAAATAAGAAGACATATTTGCTAAGCATAATTGTTGGCTTGTATCATTTTTTCATGCCTATAATAGGGTTCTATGTTGGAAAAATCGTTTTAAAAATTTTACCTATGCCACCTGATGTATTGGTAGGTACAATTTTTTTAATTTTATCAATTCAAATGTTTTTATCCACGTTTAAGGAAGAAGAAGTTACACCTCTAAACAAAATAAGTTCCTTGTTTTTATTTGGATTTACTGTAAGCATGGATAGCTTTACCGTTGGTATTGGACTTGGAACAATCAGTAATGTTTTGTTCTTACCACCCGTTATTTTTTCTATTACTAGTTTCCTTTTTACATTTTTGGGATTAAAAATAGGGAAATTGTTTAATAAATTACTTGGAAAAACCGCGACACTTATAGGAAGCATTATTTTATTTATCTTAGCTATATATTACATTTTCTAGACACTATTATTGTAAAATAAGGTGTTTTTCATTGCTTTTAAAAACAGAAATATTATATAATGAAATGGGTGAAATATATGTTAGTAAACACAAAAGAAATGTTATTAAAGGCGAAAAAAAATAAATACGCGGTACCACACTTCAATATCAACAATCTTGAGTGGACAAGATTTATACTAGAAGAATGTCAAAAACAAAATACAGATGTGATTCTAGGAGTAAGTGAAGGTGCTCTAAAATATATGGGTGGAGCAAAAACAGTTGTAGGTATGGTGAAAGGCTTAATCGAAGAATTATATATTACAATCGATGTTGCGCTTCATATTGATCATGGTCAAAGTTTTGAAACTTGTAAAAGAGCGATTGATGCTGGATTTACATCCGTTATGATTGATGGAAGTAAACTTCCTATTGATGAAAATATTAAGCAAACAAAGCAAGTAGTAGAATATGCACATGCAAGGGGAGTAACAGTAGAAGCCGAACTTGGTTTAGTAGGTGGAGAAGAAGATGGTGTAGCGAACTCTTTAGCTTTTACAAACTTAAAAGATTGTGAATATTTCTTAGAAAGAGTAGATATTGATTCCCTAGCTCCTGCTTTAGGAAGTGTACACGGCCTTTATAAAGGAGAGCCAAAATTAGATTATAAAACTATGAAAGAAATCAACGATAATATCGATGTACCTTTAGTATTACATGGCGGTAGTGGTATTGATGATGAAAAAATACAAGAAGCAATTCGTTGTGGAATTAGCAAAATTAATATCAATACAGAATTGCAAATTGCTTGGAGCAATGCCGTTAGAGAATTTTTAGATAACGATAAAACCGTTTACGACCCAAGAAAAGTAATAAAAAGTGGTGAAGCAGCTATGAAAAAAAGAATCGATGAGAAAATTGCTTTATTTAAATCTGTAAACTAGGTAACAAGTTAAGTAAAGAAAAATAAAATATAGTAAGATATCTCATGATGTGGAGGTAGTACATGAAAGTATTAGAAATAAAAGGACCCACTAAATTAAGTGGAACAATAAAGATTAGTGGAGCCAAAAATAGTGCTGTAGCACTTATACCCGCTACTATTTTGTCTGATGAAGAAACAACCATTTACAATGTTCCGAATATTACAGATATTTCAGCTTTAAGTGATATTTTAGAATATCTAGGAGCAACGGTTGAAAGAAAAAAAGAAACAATCAAAATAAATTCTAAAAATATTGTAAATAAAACAATATCAGAAGAACATTCTACTAAGTTAAGAGCATCCTATTACTTTTTAGGGGCTTTACTTGGAAAATATAAAAAAGCAGAAATGTATTTCCCAGGAGGTTGTTCGATTGGTAAAAGACCGATTAACTTACATTTAAAAGGATTTGAAGCTTTAGGAGCAACAGTAACTTCTAAAGGAAATTGTTATAAGATTGAAGCGAAAGAACTAAAAGGTGCTAAAATTTATTTAGACATTGCCTCTGTAGGAGCTACAATTAATATTATGTTAGCTGCTACAAAAGCCAAAGGAAAAACAATTATTGATAACGCAGCAAAGGAACCAGAAATTGTGAATGTTGCAACACTATTAAACAATATGGGAGCAAGAATAACAGGTGCAGGAACTTCTACTATAACAATATTAGGCGTAGAAGAATTACACGGATGTTTCCATGAAGTTATTCCAGATAGAATTGAAGCAGGTACTTATATTATTGCTGGGGCTTTATGTGGAGAAAATTTACGAGTAGAAAATATTATTCCAAAGCATATAGAAGCTTTAACATCAAAACTAACAGATATGGGAGTAAACTTAGAAATAGGAAATGACTTTATTACTGTATCAAGTAAGGAAAAATACAAACCTGCTAAAATAAAAACGTTGATTTATCCAGGTTTTCCTACAGATTTACAACAACCATTAACGATTTTAATGACAAAAGCAGATGGTGTTTCCACTGTAGAAGAAACCATATGGGAAAATAGATTTATGCACATCCCTTACTTAAATAAAATGGGAACCGATATAAGCGTTTGTGATGAAATTGCTACAATTAAGGGGCCAACCAAACTTCATGGAGAAGAAATTGAAGCAACGGATCTACGTGCAGGCGCAGCTATGGTACTTGCAGGATTAATAGCAGAAGGAACAACAACAATAAAAAATGTAGATCATATTTTAAGAGGATATGAGAATATTGTACAAAAACTAACAAATGTTGGTGCTAAGATTGAATTAAAAGAAATATAATTTACTAGTATTTCTTTTTTATTTGGGAGGCACCATGAAAAAATTAATTTTACCAATTTTAATTATTAGTTTTATTACCTATGGCATATATAATTTTTACAAAGAAGATAAAATAAATTATGTAGCATTAGGGGATTCACTTGCCATTGGAGAAAATCCATATAAGGAGATAGGATATGGATACGCCGATAATATAAAAGAATATTTACAGGCTAGAGATAAATTAAAAAGTTATACCAAAGAGTATGCAAAAAGTGGAGACAAAACATACGATTTAATTGAAAAAATAAAAGATAATAAAAAAGTTACAATTAATAAAGAAAAAATAGGAATCAAAAGAGCTTTAAGGGAATCCGATTTGGTTACGCTTTCCATTGGGGCAAATGACTTCATGGAAAGTTTGGATATAAAAAATATGACAGATTTAAAAAACATAGATAACAGTGATATGTATAAGGAATTAGAACAATGCACAAAATCTGTGGAAAAAGCTATAGTCGAAGTAAAAAAATATGCTAAAAAGGATATAATACTCGTTGGTTATTACAATCCTGTTAATAAAGAACTTTATAATAGTACACAGATTGATAGTTTTATTTCTTACTGCGATACGTTATTCACAGAAATCTGTGCAAAACAACAAATTACATATATAAAAATAGCCGATCTTTTCCAAAATCATGTTGATTACTTGCCAAATCCTTTTAATATTCACCCAAATTATAAAGGTTATCAAGCGATTTCCACAAGAATTATTGAATATTTAAAAAAAAACAACAAAAAACTTGCTTTAGAATAAAAATCTTGATATAATAATTTCGCATTTAATTACTATGGTTAATTTTAACCATGGCGGAAGGAGAGAGATTATGAAAAAGGGAATTCATCCAGAATATAAAGAAGTTACAGTAACTTGTGCTTGTGGAGAAACTTTTAAAACAATGAGTACAAAGGATCATAATGTTGAAGTTTGTAGTAAATGTCATCCAGCATATACTGGTAAACAAGTAAGAACTTCAAGTGATGGAGCTGTTGCTAAATTCAATAAAAAATATGGATTTGAAACAAAAGAAAGCAAATAGTTTTCTTTTTTTTGTGTTTTCTGTGAAATATGTAGAATAAAAAATAAATATCATGTACAATAATACTAAAGGAAGGTTGTTAAAATGAAAATTGGAATTACAAATGATCATGCAGGCGTAGAAATGAAAAATAAAATCTGCAAATACTTATTAAAATGTAAATATGAAGTTTATAATTATGGAACCAATACAAAAGAATCAGTAGACTATCCAGATGAAGCCAAAAAATTAAGTGATGCTATTTTAGATGGAAGCGTGGATTTTGGTATAGCTATTTGTAATACAGGCATTGGTATTTCTATGGCTTTAAACCGTGTAAAGGGAATTCGTTGTGCAAAGGCTGTAGATATTAAGGAAGCCAAATTAACAAGATTAGATAATGATGCAAATGTTTTAGCGTTATCGGCACATATGCCTATGACAAGAGTAAAAGATATTATTGATGTTTTCTTAACTACACCATTTTCTTCTTTAGAAAGACACAAAAGAAGAATAGAAAAATTAGATAATATAAAATAATGTCAGTAAAATTTTATTTATATCTTTTCTCTACTTTATTAGTATTATGGGCAGCTGATTCCGTAAATATAAATCAAATATTTAAAAAAAATAAAGTAATACAAGCCAGAGCTTTTTACTTTTGTATACTTATATCTTTAGTTTATTTAGTTACTAATTTTTTGTATGATTTTTTTATGTCATATCACTAGTAACTTTTTTTATGTATATTTTTTCTAAACTCGTCCAAACTGATATTGAGGTGAGAATATGAAAAAAAGATTAAAACTAAGACCATTTGTATTACCAACTGTCTATGCATTTTCTGTATTAACCTTAGTACTTAGTATTTATTATGCTGCTAATACATTAAAATCAAGTAGTGATGACTATTATACTTATGTAACGGATGCCATTGTAAATACAGACGTTCCTGTTATTGCAACAGAAACAAAATTAATTAGACCCTACACAAACACAGAAGTTACAATAGGAAAGAAATACTATGATTACAAAGGAAAAGAAGAAGATCAAGAAAACTCTATTACATATTATGAAAATACCTATATGCAAAATGCAGGTGTAAGTTATGTTTTAAAAGATACATTTGATGTGGTAAGTGTATTAGATGGTACGGTAATCGATGTAAAAGAAGATGAAGTTTTAGGAAAAACAATTACGATTAAACACGATGATAAACTAACAAGTACTTATCAAAGTTTAAGTGAAGTAAATGTTAAAAAAGATGATGAAGTAACACAAGGACAAGTAATTGGTAAGAGTGGAACCAATAAACTAGAAAAAGACTTAGGAAATCATTTATATTTTGAATTAACTGTAGATAGTACTTCCGTTAATCCAGAAGAATATTACGATAAAAAAGTAAACGAAATATAGGCATTTATGCCTATTTTTTTCATAAAAAAATAAATTCATATATATAATTCTATAGAAAGAGGGAATAATATGTATGAATCTATTAGAAATAGAATTATAGAAGAAGCCATGTGTATGTTAGAAAGTAAAAAAACAATAAGAGAAATTGCAAAGGAATCTTCAATTAGTAAAAGTACCATTCATAAAGATTTATCACAAAGACTACAAGAAGTAGATGAAAATTTATATGAAGAAGTAAAGGAAATAATAGAAGATCATAAAAAAGTAAGACATATACGAGGAGGAGAATCAACAAAAATAAAATATTTAAATATGAAAAGGAAAGGATGAAGTAGGTTGGCAAAAGATATAGGAATCGATTTAGGAACCGCAAACGTACTCATTTATGTAAAAGGAGAAGGAGTCGTTTTAAATGAACCAAGTGTAGTAGCTTTAGACATAGAAAATAAAAGAATTTTAGCCGTAGGAAAAGATGCCAATGCCATGCTAGGAAGAACACCAGGCAAAGTAAAAACAATTAGACCAATTAAAGATGGAGTGATTGCTGATTTTGAAGTAACCCAAGCCATGCTAAATGAATTTATAAAAAAAATAAGTGGAAAAAGAAGTCTAATTCGTCCAAAAATACTAATATGTTGTCCATCCAATATTACTCAGGTTGAAAAAAACGCTATAAAGGAAGCTGCAGAAAGTACGGGAGCAAAAAAGGTGTTTTTAGAAGAAGAACCAAGAGTTGCCGCTATAGGAAGTGGTATGGATATTAATAGTCCTCATGCCAATATGATTGTAGATATTGGTGGAGGCACAACCGATATTGCTGTACTTTCTATTGGTGGTATTGTAACATCTTTATCTATAAAAACCGCGGGAAATACATTAGATAAGGATATTAAAAAGTATATAAAACATAAATATAAATTATTAATAGGTGATAAGACAGCAGAGAATATTAAGATTAAAATAGGAACCGTTAATAAAAATAGTAAAGAAGAAAAAATGGAAGTAAAAGGAAGAAACTTAATGAGTGGTCTTCCCAATACAATAGAAATCTCATCCAAAGAAGTGGAAGAAGCAATTCGTGAAAGCATAGAAGAATTAGTAAAAGCAATAAAATCGGTATTAGAAATCACCCCACCAGAGTTATCCGCAGATATTGTGGATAAAGGTTTGATCTTAACCGGAGGTGGATGTTTAATACAAGGCCTTCCTGAAATTTTGGAAAAACAATTACATATTCCAGTTGTCATTGCCGCTTCTCCATTAACAAGTGTAATAGATGGCACAGGAATACTATTAAATAATTTAGAATTATTATCGCCATAAAAGTATAAAAATTTTGCTATTTTCTATATTTTTGCTATAATCATTATATAGAAAGAAGGATTTTTATGTTTTCAAGTGAAGTAATAAACGTAATTGTTATGGTTGTTATCACAACACTTGCTAGTGCTTGTATTATGCCATATATGAAAAAGATTGCCAAACATATAGGAGCGATTGATTATCCAACTCATAAAGAAGGAAATAGACATATTCATAAAAAAGCCACTCCAAAATTAGGAGGAGTAGGTATCTTTTTAGCTTTCTTGTTTGGATATATGGTATTTGGAGTACCTAGTATAAAAATGAATGCTATTTTAATAGGAAGTATTATTATTATTTTAACAGGAATTATTGATGATATAAAATCTATAAAGGCTTCACAAAAATTAGTAGGACAAGTTGTGGCGGCCCTTGTTATTACTTGTTATGGAAAAATACTTCTTCAAAATTTATCTGCTTTTGGTTATACAATAGACTTTGGCATATTTGCTTATCCAATTACAGTCTTATTTATAGTGGCTTGCGTAAACATTATAAATTTAATAGATGGTCTGGATGGATTAAGTGGTGGGATATCCAGTATCTTTTATCTTACCGTTGGTATTATATCCTTAGTACAAGCAAGATATGGATCATTAGAAATAACCTTAGCGTTTATTATGTTAGGTGCAACCTTAGGTTTCTTAGTACATAATTTTAATCCGGCTTCTATTTTCGCAGGAGACGGTTCTATGTTTATGGGATTTCAAATTGCTGTAATCAGTTTACTTGGATTTAAGGCAACAGCTTTAACTTCCTTCTTTATCCCAATTATTATATTAATCATTCCAATACTAGATACACTGTTTGCTATTATAAGAAGAAAACTAAGAGGAAAACCAATCTTCTCTGCCGATAAAGATCATGTACATCATCAATTGATTAAGATGAATTTATCGCCTAAAGCAACAGTATTAGTTATATATTTTGTTGATATGTTATTCGCTTTAGCAACAATGATTTATGCGTTAAAAGATCCAAAGATAGGTATGATTATTTATATTTTGTTATTTATTGTAATTGTAGTATTTGCTTGCAATACAAATATCATATCAGATCAACTACCAAAAAAGTTAAAAAGAATTACTAAAACAAAAAAGTAATTTTTTTTTGGCACAAATATGGAAATATTTACCAATTATGTTAGAATAGATATAGAAAAGATAGAGGGATGAGTTATGTTAAATTTTATTATAGGCGAAGATAATACTAAATTTTCGGCTAGAACAGTACAAATTATTGATAGTTTTATGATGAATTATGATATAGAATATAAAGCACAATGTTTTGAAAATTATGGAAAAGAATTTATAAAAGCCGCACGAGAATCAGACGGCTTTAAAATTTATATATTAGATATTAAAACAGAAAAAGGATCAGGACTAGATGCAGCGAGAATGATACGTGAAGAACTTGATGATTGGGTATCAATTATTATAGTTGTAACTTCCTATACAGAATATAAATATGAGGCATTAGGAAATAGACTTTATCTACTTGATTTTATTTCAAAATTTGATGACTGTGAAAAAAGAATAAAGGAATGCTTGGAAATCGCACTTAAAAACTATGATAATAGACATAAGGCACTAAGTTTTTCTTATAGTCATATTATGAAAAAAATCGAATACAGAAATATTGTCAATATTGAGAAAGAACAAGATAGTAAAAGATGTATCATCAATACAACTTATGGAGAACACTATATGAATGAAACTTTAAATAATATTTATGCACAATTAGATGAAAGATTTATTAAGGTAAATCGAAGTTTAATTGTTAACTCTGATTTTATAAGAGAATACGATGCAAAGAGTAATAAAATATCTTTTTCAAATGGAACGTATACTCATCTGATATCAAAATCAGGAAGAAAGGAATTAATGAAGTATGTTGGAAGTCATAATTAAGATGCTATGTAATCTGATAGGTTCAATAGCAGGAGCTTTGATGGTAGAAAATATCACTCAAAAAAAATTAAAATTTAATTTGAAAAGTGTTGTACTTATTGCATTATTATCAATAATAAATGCTGTACAATTTAAAACCGTTTATGAAGTTACAACTTCATTGACAGTATACATATTCATAATTTTTATATATAAATTAATGTTTAATGTAAGCTACAAAAAATCCGTATTATTAAGTGGTTGTGTACTAATTATTACATCTTTATCTGATGTAATATGGGCCATCATTTTGAC
>CAZWZO010000020.1:0-9431 GCA_964638525.1 uncultured Muribaculaceae bacterium
TGTCATATCTTCCTCCTTCTTCTTGATATTTTATAACTTTATAAAATAGACCATAGTATTCCTTACTTTTGTTTGCATACTCTTTGGTTTTTATAGCAAAAATAGGGCCACTATCGGCTTTCGTTACAAGTGCGATATCAATTAGAGATAAAAAGACTAAGACAAATAACACAAGAAAAAAAGTACCTATGCTTTTCTTTAAAATAGAAAGTGCTTTTGTGTTCTTTTTTTCTTTCTTTTTAATTTGTTTCCTCATTTTCGTCCCCTCCTATTTTCATCAAAAATTCCTCTTCATTCCAAATCGTAATTCCTAACTCTTTTGCTTTTTCATACTTACTTCCTGGGTTTTCTCCTACTACAACTACATCTGTTTTTTTACTAACAGAAGAACTTGTTTTTCCACCAAAGGTTTCTATAAGTTTTGAAGCTTCGTTTCTATTTAT
Source organism: uncultured Muribaculaceae bacterium (assembly GCA_964638525.1). Classification (GTDB taxonomy): domain Bacteria; phylum Bacillota_I; class Bacilli_A; order RF39; family UBA660; genus CALVUP01. The sequence goes on from CAZWZO010000020.1 coordinate 444, forward strand.
TTTATTTAAGGTTCCCGTTAAGACAAATGTTTTGTCTTTAAATTCTTCTTTTTCCTTACTTTCATTTTCCACAGGTTCTGTGAAATTTACATTTAGTTCCTGTAAGTTATGAATTAACTTTTTATTTTCTTCATCCTTAAAATATTCATATACACTTTTTGCTATAACCTCTCCTATATCTTTAACTTCTTTTAATTCTTCGTAAGAAGCTTGTTCTATATTTTCGATCGTTATAAATCTCTTAGCTAAAATTTGGGCAGTTTTCTTACCTACATAACGAATTCCTAAAGCAAATAGGAGTTTACTCAATGGTTCTTTTTTAGAATTTTCTATATTCATTAAAATCTTATCTACACTTTTTTTACCATATCCTTCTAATTCCATTAATTCTTTCTTATAGTTTTCTAAATGATAGAATGAAGTAAAATCTTTTAGATAGCCTAAATTATAAAAATCTTCTATTATATTGTCGCCTAAGCCATCTATATTTAAAGCATCTCGGCTTACATAATGACTCAATCTTTCAATTTGTACTTTATCACAAGCATCATTCACACAGTAATAAGCTGCATCCTTTTTTACAAGTAAAGAACCACACCTAGGACAAATCTTTTCCATATGAAATTCTTTTTCTGTACCGTTTCTTCTTTCTTTTATCACTTTTTCCACACGTGGAATGACATCTCCTGCTTTTATAATTGCAACTGTATCTCCAACTCGTATGTCTTTTTCTTTGATATAGTCTTCATTGTGCAAAGTTGCCTTTGATATAGTGGATCCCATTAAAATAACTGGTTCTAAAATCGCATTTGGTGTAACTTGTCCTGTACGCCCTACTGTTAGTTTTATTTCTTTTAATTTTGTTAATGTTTCTTGGGCTGGAAATTTATATGCAACGGCCCATTTTGGATATTTGGCAGTAAAACCTAACTTTTCTTGATCATTTAAATTGTCTACTTTAATAACAATACCATCTATTTCATAACCAAGTGTATCTCTTTTTTCTGTCCAGGTTTCTATATACGCAAGAACTTCTTGAATAGAAGAAGCTATTTTTATATTTGGATTAACAGTAAAGCCTAAACTTTTCATATAATTAAGAGTTTCAAAATGGGAAGACATATTATAGTTTTTAGCATTTGGTAAATGATAAATAAAAGTACTTAGTTTTCTATTTGCAGCAATTTTACTATCTAATTGTCTTACGGAACCTGCAGCGGCATTTCTTGGATTAGCCAGTAAAGTCTTTCCTTCTCTTTTTCTTTCTTCATTTAGGGCTTTAAAGACCGAAGTAGGCATATATATTTCTCCTCTTACTTCTATATTTAAATCCACGCCTAAATCAAGAGGAACATTTTTTATAGTTTTTACATTGTGGGTAATGTCTTCTCCTACTACCCCATCTCCTCTAGTGGCTCCCCTTTTTAATCTACCATGTTCATATAAAAGAGAAATAGAAAGGCCATCTATTTTTAATTCACATACATAATGCGGATTTTTTATTTCTTTTCTTACTCTTTCATCAAAGGCAATTACTTCTTCTTCATTGAATACATCACTTAAACTTAACATAGGCACTTCATGTACGACCTTATTAAATTTATCAATAACTTGCCCTCCAACTCTTTGTGTAGGCGAGTAGTCTTTTATAAGATCTTTATGTTCCTCTTCTAAAGTAAGAAGTTCTCTCATGTATTTATCGTATTCTTGATCGGTAATCTTTGGATTATCATTTGTATAGTAGTCTATATTTGCCTGATTTAGTATCTTAATTAACTCTTCCATTCTTTGTTCTATCATTTTCTTCACCTGTTATTATTATACCAAATTCACTATAAAAGAAAAAGAAGAATTCAGAATTCTTCTATTTCACATATACTTTTTCAGAGTTTACTTTTTTTAAATCGTTTTTACTATAATCTTGTCTTACTTGACTATAAATCGCCATAATTTCTAATTTGGTATAACTCTCTTTTTCCACACGCATTTCTTTTAAATAGTCCTCTAGAGAAATAGCATATTCAATCTGTGGTCCCATTCTATTTACTACCTTATCCTCTGTTTTATCATAATAAACCGTTCCCATAACCTCTTCAGAAAAAATCTCATGATAATAATATTCTTTTCTATCTACATCTAAATTTGTTATATCTGCATAAGTATTCAGTTTTGTTAAATAAACATTCTCTTCATACTTTGGACTATTTTCAATACATATAATATACCATTTATGCTTAATCATATCTTCTTTGGTTACAAATGTATCTTCGTCATTCTTACTTTCTTCTATCATCGCTTGTTGCAAAGGAGTACTGCATCCTGTCATAGTTGAAAGAGTAAGGCCTGTTATTAAAGATACTTCTAAAATTCTTTTTAATGCTTTTTTATTTCTTATTTTCATGTTTCCTCCCTGCTGTTATTTTATTCATTATACTTTCTTTAATGCCTTATGATTTTTCATTAGTTTCTTTATTCCATATGGATGTTTAAAGGCAATGGTAATAAGAGTATTGGTTACTTCTAAAACCCTTCCTTGTCCAAATACATCATGATATACATAATCATTTACTTGATAATCGACATCTTCATTATAGAATTTTTCTTCTTTTACTATTTTTTTGAATTCGTTTGCTTCTTTTGGCATATTTAATAAGTCCTGATCAATTTCTTTTACAAAACGACTTGGTAGGTTAACTTGTACTTGACCAAAAAGCATACGACTACGAGCATTCACTATATACAACTTTTCTTTTGCACGGGTAATTGCTACGTAGCAAAGTCTTCTTTCTTCCTCTAGTTCTGCGTTATCCATCATTGAATTGATATGTGGAAAGATTCCTTCTTCCATTCCTACTATAAATACATAATTAAACTCTAAGCCCTTTACAGAATGTACAGTCATAAGACTTACCCTATTCTTTTCATCTTTGTATTCTTCTACATCTGAAATCAAACTAATTTCTAATAAGAAATCTTCTAGAGACACAACTCCTTCTCTTTCTTCAAAGGCACGAGTAATAGACTTAAATTCTTCTAAGTTTTCTAGACGAATATCAGCTTCTAAAGATTTTTCATCTTCTAATTCTTTCTTTAGTCCTGTTACTTCTAGTGTCTTATCAATCAATTCTGTTAAAGTAGCATCTTTAGCAAATTCTCTTAATCGATCTACTTTTTCTTTAAATTCCAATTCTTTTGAAGAGGAAATAGCTTCATAATAACTTGTTTGATTTTCTTCTGCTTTATCAATAATATTTTGAATGGATTTTAAGCCTATTCCTCTTTTTGGAGTATTAATTACTCTTAGAAAACTAACGTTATCTTTCGGATTGTGAATTAATCTTAAGTATGCAATCAAATCTTTAATTTCTTTTCTGCTATAAAAGTAAAAACTACCTACAACACGATAGGGCATGTTTTCTTGTAAGAAGGCTTCTTCTAAATTTCTAGATTGTGCATTGGTACGATATAAAACAGCAATATCTTCATAAGAAATTCCTTTTGTTACTAATTTTTTTATTTCGTTTACTACGTATCTTGCTTCTTCTTTTTCATCATTGGCTTTATGATATTCTATCTTTTCGCCTTCTCCTTTTTTAGACCATAGATTCTTTTCTTTTCTATTTTTATTATTCTTTATTACACAGTTTGCAGCATCTAAGATTGTTTTGGTAGAACGATAGTTTTCTTCCAATAGAATTGTTTTACTCTCTGGATAATCTCTTTCAAAGTTTAAAATGTTTTTATAGTTGGCTCCTCTAAATCCATAGATAGCTTGATCGTTATCTCCTACACAGCAAATATTTCTATATTTGCTTGATATAAGTTTTGTAAGTGTATACTGTGCTTCATTTGTATCTTGGTATTCATCAATTAAAATATATTTGTATCTTTCTTGATACATTTCTAATATTTGCTCGTGTTCTTTAAAAAGTTTTATTGGCAAAATAAGTAAGTCATCAAAATCAACAGAATTGTTTTCTTTTAATGTTTTTACATATCGTTCAAAAACTCTTTGTACGACTTCTTCGTAGTCACTTACCGCAAATTTTTTATAATCGTCCGGTGTCATCATTTCATTTTTACAACTACTTATTTTATTACGAATCGCTTTTGGATTGTATACTTTAGGATCCAATCCCATACTTTTTAATATTTTCTTAATCACAGTTAAACTATCTTCACTATCGATAATTGTAAAATTGGAATCGTATCCTAAATAATTATAATTTTCACGCAATAGTTTTAATCCAAAACTATGAAAAGTAGAAATTTGAATATACTTTGCTGTATCTCCAATTAAATTGTAAATTCTTTCTTTCATTTCTTTTGCAGCTTTATTTGTAAATGTAATGGCTAAAATACTATATGGACTCACGTCTACTTCATCTATCAAATAAGCAATTTTGGTTGTTAATACCTTTGTTTTTCCCGATCCAGCTCCCGCTAATATTAAAAGAGGTCCATCATTATACAATACAGCCTCTTTTTGTTTATCGTTTAATCCTTCTATCATGTAAATCCCTACCTTCTTAAATCTATATTTATTATACATGATATAAAGAAAATTTCCTATCTTAAAAACATAATTTTACATTTGATGTGCCATTTTTCTTTTTAGAGTAAATTGTTTTTTCTTACTACTTGGTTCTCCAACGGATACATCATAATCTTTTTTTCCTACTATATGTTCCTGATGTATAACTTTTTGCTTTTGGTTATCAAAATATTTTTCAACAGGTACTTTTATATACTTATCTTCTTTTAAGGCAAAAAGACCATTTTCTTGTCTTATAAACTTATAATCTGTCTTTATAAGTTCTGCCTCTTGCAATAGATCTGTATTTGTATAGACATATATATTTTTTAATTTTCCTGTAAATTCTGTTAAGTTTTCTTCTGATAATCGTTTCTTAATGCCTAACTGTTTATCCAAAAAGTTAAGAATAGGAATATTTAGAAAAGCATACGCTAATCCCATAGAAATACTTGCAAAACTTTTACTGTTTATTAAGAAAGCAACAAAAAATGCACTGGTAGAAACCTTAATGTTTTGTCTTAAATCGTATCCCTTATTTACAATATCTATTTCGTTCATTACGTCATAATTTACTTTAATCTTCACAATATCACCTCTAGTATGTTTTTTTATTTTATCTTCTCATTTGCGTATTTAAAATTTGCTATATCAAAAAAATTATCCAAATATTCCTTTTTATTATTTTTATAATTCAAATAATAGGCGTGTTCCCACATGTCCACATTAAACAGTGGTGTATAGTTATATAATAAAGGACTATCTTGATCTTTGGTATTAATTATATCTATCGAACCATCTTGTTTTTGAATTAAAAAGGTATAGCCTGATCCTTTTAATGATAAAGCGTATTGTATAAATTTTTCTTTAAACTGCTCTATATTTTCAAATTTTGTTATTATTTTTTCCAATAAAAGCCCTTTTGGATCTTCCCTATCTTTTTTATCTATACATTTCCAATATAAATTATGATTGACTACACCACCTAAATTAAATAAAATATCTACTCTATCTTTTGGGTTGAATATTTCTATATGTTTGTATAACTCTTCTATTTTATAAGAAAAGTTGTAATTATTTTTTACAAGCAAACGATTTAGATTATTTAAATAATTTTTTTGATGCTTATTGTAGTGTAATCCCATGGTGTGTGTATCTATATAGGGTTCTAAATCTTGATATAAAAATGGCAATAAATCTTGTTTATACATATAACCTCCCTGTGTATTATATGTATTAAAAAGCGCCAGGTACTATAGTAATCAAAACGAAAGAAAAAGTCAAATAAAAAAGACAATTACTTGTCTTCTTTAACAGGAGCTTTTTCTACTAGTTCTAAAATAACCATTAAAGCGTCATCTCCACGTCTTTCTGTTAATTTTAGAATACGAGTATATCCACCTTTTCTGTTTTCAAATCTTTTAGCTAAGTCATTAAATATTTTATCAACAACTTTCTTGTCATTACGTACAATTGCTAGAGCTTTTCTTCTAGCAACTAAACTACCATCTTTTCCGTAAGTAATTAATTTATCTACTAGTTTTCTAGTTTCTTTTGCTCTTGTTTCAGTAGTTTCGATACTTTCGTTCATAATGACATCAATAGCTTGGTTTGCAAGTAAACTTTTTCTATGTTTACATGTACGTCCTAATTTTCTATATGCCATAAATAATCCTCCTTACTATTAGTCATCATCACGTAATTCTAAGCCTAATTCTTTAACTTTATCTAAAACTTCTTTTAAAGATTTTCTTCCTAAATTACGTATTTTCATCATTTCTGCTTCACTCTTATTTACTAAATCTTGTAAATTATGAATTCCAGCACGTTTTAAACAATTGTAAGCACGAACAGAGAAATCTAAATCCTCAATTGTAGTTACTAATGCTTTTGTTTTTGGATCTTCTGTTTTTTCAACCATCATTCCTGTAACATCAGCAATCTTGTTTGTATCTGCAACTAAATTGAAATGTTCAATTAAAATTCTAGCACCTAAAGCAATTGCTTCTTCTGGTTTCATAGAACCATCTGTCCATACTTCTAAGATTAATTTATCATAACTTTCATCTTGTCCAACACGAGCATCTTCAACTTCGTAAGATACTCTTTGAATTGGAGAGTATAATGAGTCGATAGCAATAACTCCATTTTTTCTAGTTTCAATTAATTTCTTATTTTCTTCACTTCTTACATATCCACGACCATTTGTAATTGTCATTTCCATGTTAAGACTACCACCCTTAGCAATGTGTGCGATTACTTTATCTGGATTTAGGATTTCAATATCTGCATCTCTATCAATATCTCCAGCTGTTACAGCACCTTCTTTTGTAGCATGAATTCTTACTACTTTTGCTTCTTGTGAATGGTTTTTAACAACTACACCTTTTAAGTTAAGAATAATAGTTGTTACATCTTCTCTTACACCTTCGATGGTTTGGAATTCATGTTGTACTCCATCAATACGAATGCTACTAATAGCTGATCCTGGTAATGAAGATAATAATACTCTTCTTAAAGCATTTCCGATTGTAGTACCGAACCCTCTTTCAAGTGGTTCAAGTTCAAACTTTCCATAAAAATTACTTTCAATACTATCTGTGATTTTATAATTTGGTTTTTCAAATTCTATCATAAATTAACCTCCTATTTTATCCACGTGGGCGTTTTGGTGGACGACATCCGTTATGTGGTATTGGTGTTACATCACTGATTGTTACAACTTCTAAACCAGCTGTTTGTAATGAACGAATTGCAGTCTCACGTCCTGGACCTAAACCTTTTACTTTAACATCTACTTTACGCATTCCGAAATCATAAGCAGCTTTACCAGCAGCTTCTGCAGCAATTCCTGCAGCAAAAGGTGTTGATTTTTTACTACCTTTGTATCCGATTGCTCCACTTGATGCCCAACTTACTACGTTTCCTTCTTTATCTGTGATTGTAGTAATTGTGTTATTAAATGTTGAATGAATATGTGCTATACCTTCAGGAACATTCTTCTTTACTTTTCTTTTTCTAGTTTTATAAGCCATAGTTTAACCTCCTTTTTTATATATTAAACACTATTTCTTTTTGTTAGCTACTGTCTTACCTTTTCCTTTACGAGTACGAGCATTTCTACTTGTTCTTTGTCCTCTTACAGGTAATCCTTTTTTATGACGAGTTCCTTCATATGAATTAATTTCCATTTTTGTTTTAATATTCATATTAACTTCACGTCTTAAGTCACCTTCGATTAAATGATTTTGTACTTGTTCACGAATCTTAGCTAATTCGCTATCATCTAAATCTTTTACTTTCTTGTCTGGATCTACTCCTGCTGCTTTTAAAATTGTGTTTGCTAAACTTCTTCCGATACCATAAATATAAGTTAATGAAATCTCAACTCTTTTATTATCAGGAATATCTACACCTTTAATACGTGCCATATCTTACACCTCCTATTAACCTTGTCTTTGTTTGTGTTTTGGATTTTCACAAATTACCATAACTCTTCCATTACGTCTGATTATTTTGCATTTTGCACACATCTTTTTTACTGATGGTCTTACTTTCATATTATCCCTCCTACTATTTCCTATAGGTTATTCGCCCACGTGTTAAATCATAAGGCGATAGTTCTAGCATTACATTGTCACCTGGTAAGATGCGAATGTAGTTCATTCGGATTTTACCAGAAACGTGAGCCTCTACTGTATGTCCATTTTCCAGTTGTACTTTAAACTTTCCACCTGGTAAAATTTCTAGAACTTTTCCTTCTACTTCAATTGTATCATTCTTTGCCATTTTTCCACTCTCCTGTCAAAATTTCGTACCCATCCTTGGTAACGACTATCGTATGTTCAAAATGAGCAGATAGACTGTCATCATATGTTTCAATTGTCCAATCGTTATCCAAAATACAAATTTCTGGACTACCTAATGTTAACATAGGTTCAATAGCAATAACCATTCCTTCTCTTAGAAGTGGTCCTGTGCCTTTCTTTCCATAATTTGGTACTTCTGGATCTTCATGAACCGTTGTTCCTACGCCATGTCCTACTAATTCTTTGACAACACCTAAATGATGTGCCGTTGCATATTGTTCTATAGCGTAGCCAATATCACCAATTCTATTTCCTGGTTTTACTTGTTTTAATCCTTCAAGCAAAGCTTGTTCTGTATGTTTTAATATATACTTTTCTTCTTCGCTTGCCTGACCAACTACATAAGACCAAGCAGAATCACCATGATATCCTTTGTAACATGCCCCAATATCAATAGATATTAAATCGCCATTTTTTAGTTTTCTGTCTGAAGGTATTCCATGTACAACCTCTTGGTTAATACTTGTACACAAAGTTGCTGGGAATCCTTCGTATCCTTTGAAAGAAGGAGTTGCATCCTTAGAACGAATAAACTTCTCAGCCAATTCATCTAACTCATTCGTAGTAATTCCTTCTTTTAAGAAT
>CAZWZO010000021.1:0-9293 GCA_964638525.1 uncultured Muribaculaceae bacterium
GGGGATATGTTAGATAACATTTCCGAATTTATCACAACGTTTTTTCAGATTATCTTAGTGAATATTATTGTTTGCTTCTATAATATTTATTTAGGAATGGCTTTTTTTATTTATACATTTGTTTATATTAAGATTTGTATGTATGCAGATAAGATGAAAAACGTATATCATCGAAAAGTTGTAAAAGATGATGATTCGTACAGTGGACTACTTTATCAAATGACCTCTGGTCTTCAAGAAATTAAATCCTTTAATATGATTGATAAAATGAAAAGAAAATTAAAATCTATTCAAAGAACCTTTACAAAACATTATCATTTAAAAAGAGGGTATATGACTCTTTTAGAAAACGATGTCAATTATTTGACGGTTTATTTTAGAGTAATTCTTTATTTACTTCTTCTTTTATGTATGATAAAAGGTTTATTTGGAGTAGATGTCTTAGTACTTGTTATTTCTTATCATGAATACTTAGAAGAATATTTATATGATTTTTTAACGGGGGCAACACAAATGAGAGAGGAAAGTGCTTCCTTAGAAAGAATCAATATGGTGTTAAATTACAAAATAGATAAACAACAATTACTTGATTTTGGTCCATTAAATCATGATGATATCGATGGAGTGGTTGAATTTAAAAATGTCTCTTTTTTTCCTGCGAATAAAAAGGTGTTGAGAAATATATCTTTTAAAGCTACTCCTGGAAAAGTATTAGGAATTGTTGGTCAAGCAGGAAGTGGGAAGACAACGATTTTTAATTTACTTTTAAGACTGTATAAACCAAATAAAGGTAAGATTTTAATAGATGGAATGGATAGTAACTTATATTCAAAAGAAGTTTATGCAAATAATGTTACGATTGCAAACCAAAGACCATTTATCTTTAATATGTCTATAAGAGAAAACTTATCTTTCGTAGATAAAGATATAAATAGACAGATTGAGGCATGTAAGAAAGTAGGAATTCATGACTTTATTACGAGTCTAAAAGATGGTTATAACACGGTTTTAAGGGCCAATGGAAGCAATATCTCTGGAGGGCAGAAACAACTTATTTCTATAGCAAGAACGCTTCTTAGTGATGCAGAAATTATTCTTTTGGATGATGTGTCTACTTCGCTTGATCCAGATACAGCAAAGATGTTACCACGTTTATTAAAAGAGTTAAAAAAAGACCATACCGTTATTATGATTACAAAGAAAAAAGAATTAATGAAAGAATGTGATGAAATTTTAGTATTAGAAGAGGGAAGAATTACCGCTAGGGGCACACATCAACAATTATTAAAAACATCAAGAGAATATCAAAATATAAATGCTTACCGTTCTAGAAGTAATGAGAATAATAAGGAGGTGTTTGAATGATCAAGAAATATATAAAAATTATAAAAACATATAGAAGTATGCATGCTGATAATAAAGTTTATATTTTCTTTTTGTTCTTAAGCGCTCTTTTTACAAGTATATTTAAAGGAACCCTTCCATTTGTTGCCTCTTTAATTGTTACTTATGCAACGGATAAAAGATATGAAACTATGTTTTACACAATTCTTCTTTTTGCAGTCATTTATTTTCTATACTATTTTTCTGTACATATGAATTATGTTATGTATGAAAAACATGCTACCTATACCCATAATAAATTACAAGAGAAAATTGTAAATAAAGTAGCACAAATGGATGGAAATTATTCGAAGAAGATGTCTCAATCCTTTTTGGTAAATACGGCTTTTTCGGATGTAGGGGAAGTCATGCAAATACCAGATGAGTTTTTTGATAGCATGTCTTATCTAACAATCGTTATTATTTCGTTAGTAATCATTGTAAAGACAAATTTATATATTGGTATTTTCACTATATTAACGGTTATTATCTATTTACTATTTTTAAACAAAGATATGGATAAAAGAGATTATTATTTAACCAATGAAACTATTTATAAAGATAAAGCAAGTAGTTTAATTGGACAAGTTTTTGATGGAAACAAAGAAGTAAGAACTTTTCATATGAATAATGGATTAAATAAACACTTAGAAGACATTAATAAAAATTGGGCAAAGAGTCATAGGAAAAAAATGAAGTATGTAAACTATGCAGAAATACTCGATCCAATGATTATTATGACTTTTAAATTAACCATCTACATTATTGTTATTTTCTTAATTATAAAAGGAAAGAGTAATGTTGGTGTTTTAGTTTTACTGATTTCTTATATTGATACAATTATTACAAATTGTTATGAACTTTTCGATCGATTGGATTGTATTTCTAAAAACAAAGTGCGATTAAATCGTGTACATAGAATTTTAAATTATACGAATAAACATATGCTTACCTTTGGAGAAAACGAAACCGATGATATATTTGGAGATGTTATCTTTGATAAGGTTAGCTTTGAATATGAGGATAAATTAATTTTAAAGAATGTATCTTTTTCTATTAAAGCCAATTCTTGTATAGCTATAGTAGGAAAAAGTGGCTCTGGTAAATCAACGATTTTTCGTATTTTGCTGCGCCTTTATAAGATAAAAAAGGGAGCAGTATACATTGACGGTATTAATATTTACGATTATTCTAAGGATGTTTATTCGAAGAATGTATCCATTGTTACACAAAAACCATTTATGTTTGATATGAGCATTCGAGAGAATTTCAATTTAGTGGATTCAAATTTTAAGAATCAAGTAAAAGCTTGTAAGAGAGTAGGAATCCATGATTTTATTATGAAGCTTCCAAATGGTTATAATACAAAATTAGATAAAGATGCTACCAATATTTCTTTGGGGCAAAAGCAACTGATTGCCTTAGCAAGAACGCTTCTTTCTAAAGCAGAAATTTTACTTTTTGATGAAGTTACGGCTTCTTTAGATGAAAAAAGCAGTCAAAAAATAATGAGTATTTTGAAAGATCTAAAAAAAGATCATACCGTTATTATGATTACACATAAACCAAATCTTATGAAAAAGGCAGATACAATTCTTGTGATTGATAAAGGTAAAGTAGAAGCAATTGGAAAACATAAGTATCTAATGGAAGAATCGAGTGTATATAGACAATTACAAAAATAATTATAGGTAGGTGAAAGTATGGTAAATATTTATAGAACGGATAAAAACAAGGCACACAAAGTAGAAGAAAAAAATACAATAGAAGAAGGATGCTGGATTGAAATGACCAATCCAACAGAAGAAGAATTAGAAATGGTAGCTAAGAAAACAGGAGCCAATTACCATTTATTAAATAAATTACTTGATGATGAGGAATTACCACGTATTGAAGAAGAGGAGGGATCTACCTTAATCGTCTTGGATACGCCTTATCTTACAAATAACAAATACAAACATAAGTACAATACATATCCCATTGGACTAATTCTACATGGGAACTATTTTATTTCTATTTCTGTAAAAGAGTTGGATATTTTTAATGATTTTAAAGCAGGAAGAATTAAAGAATTCGATATAAAGAAAAGAACAAAGTTTGTTATACAAGTCTTACTAAAAATTGCAGGTGTATACCAACATGAATTAAAGGCAATCAACGAAGACATGAACAAGAAAGAAAAAATATTATGCAAATCCACAAATAATAAAGAGTTAATTGCACTTTTAGATATGGAAAAAACACTTACTTACTTTATTACATCTTTAAAAGCAAACGATGTTGTATTAGAAAAACTAGGAAAAAAGAATGTGATTCCTATGTATGAAGATGATATTGATTTATTGGATGATGCTAATATTGAAAACAAACAAGCTATAGAAATGGCTAATATTTATAAGGATATCTTAACTTCTATGACGGATACTTATGCTACAATTATTTCAAACAACTTAAACGACGTTATGAAATTTCTAGCTGCTATTACTATTGTTTTTTCTATACCAACTATGATTTCTTCTATGCTTGGGATGAATGTGTTTTTAGGGGACATTGCAACGAGCCCTTATAGTTTTATCATTATAATAGGAATTTCTATTGTACTATCTTTGCTTATTGCTTGGTGGTTTAAGAGAAAAAATATGTTGTAAGAGAAAAAAAGTGAGGTATAAAATATGAAAGAAATTCTAGAAGAATTAAGAAAAAGAGGAGAAAGTATTTCTACGATGGAATCTTGTACGGGAGGATACATTGTTAATGAAATTACCAATATAGAAGGTGCAAGTGAAGTATTAAAATACAGTGCCGTAACTTACAGCAATGAATACAAAATAAAAATGGGCGTAAGTAAAGAAGTAATCGATACCTATAGCGTCTATAGTATGGAAACAGCAAGAAGTATGGCAAAGGCAATTTCTATCTATACGGATAGTACTTATGCCATTGGAATTACGGGAAAGTTAAACAGAAAAGACAAAGCAAACGAAAGTGGAAAAGACAATCAAGTTTTTATAGCTATATACGATAAAAAGAAAAATAACTATTTAGAAGAATCTATATTTGTAGAAGAAAGTACAAGAGAGGAAAATAAAAGACAAGTCTTTCTTACAATTGTATCTTTACTAAAAAAATATTTTTTACTATAATAAATATGTGATGAATATGGATATAAATAATAAGATAGAAGAAATCATTTTACTTTTAGAAAATAGCAAGGAAGTAAAAAAATACAAACAGTTAAAAAGAGAAATCATGGAAGATGAAGAAATAAAAAAAGAACTTTTAGAATTTAAAAAAGAGGAAAATATCTATTCTCCTTCCTATATAGAGGCTAAGAAAAAGATTATTACCAATAAAAAAGTAAAAGAATTTAAAAAGTATGAAAATGAGTTATATTTCTTAGCTCTTGATATAAATAGAAAATTAAAAAAGGTAAATACAAGAAAGAAATGTATGGGAGAATAATATGAGAATCGTTAGTGGTAAGTTAAAGGGAAGAATCATTCCAAATAAGAAAATAGAGGGAACAAGGCCAACAATGGATCGAGTTAAGGAAAGCTTGTTTGCTATGATTCAAGATTATATAGAAGAAAGTGTTTTTGTAGATTTATTCGCAGGTAGTGGTTCTATTGGTATAGAGGCTATATCAAATGGGGCAAAAAAGTGTTATTTTGTTGATAAGAATTACTTATGTATAGAACAGATTAAACAGGCAATAAAAAAGTTTGATATAGGTGCGTATGCTGTTGTTATGAAAAGTGATTATAAAGCAGCGCTTAAAAAGTGGAAAGAGGAAAACGTCCATTTTGATATTTTGTTTTTAGATCCACCGTATAAATTGGACTGCTATGAAGAGATACTTGCTTTTGTGATTGAAAACGATATGCTTGATGAAAATGGTCTTGTTATTTGCGAGTATTCTAATATTTTTTTAAAAGAAGAATATGACGGTTTAAAGTTATTTAAAACGAAAAAGTATAGTGATAAAAGTATCAATATTTATAGAAAAGAATAAGAGGTGAAAACATGTTAAAGAATAATAAGGGTTTTGCTGTAACAGCGATGGTATATGGTATGATGACAATTGCTTCTTTAATTATGTTTTTAACTTTGGATGTTATGAGTAGCAACAAAAATATAAGTAGAGAGTTTGCAGATGATGTGGAAGATGAGTTGAATAAGTGCAGTTATTATCAAGGAACCTGTTATGATTGGCACGAAGAACATGGCAGAAGTTATATGGTTGTATCGGATGCGAAAAAAGAACTACTTTATACAAATTCTAATAATTATACCAGTAGTTATACGAAATCAAGAGGTGGCAGTACAATAGTTGCCCTTGTTAAATATACTGGTACAGATGGAAAAACTTATTTAGGACCACTTCTTGTGGGAACAACGAGAGAGAATGTTTATTTTCGAACCACTTATGATAATTTAGAATGTACTGGAAATGTGAATAGTTTTGTTTATAAGGGAGTAACGTATTATTATTCAAGCAATTATAATTATATGGAAGATTCGGGTAGCCTAACGTGGAATTCAGACTATTTAGTTATAAACGATATTATGAATGATGGAGAAAATTATCCTTGGACCGGTGGTCAAGAACAAGCCGCAAAAGATTTACTTGATTACTATTACTCTTGATAATTAAAGAGATTTTTATGAAATCTCTTTTTTTCTTTTTCCAAACTTGTTATAATAGGTAAGTAGTAGGAGAAGTGAAGAATATGAAACGTAGTGAAGTAGATTTAAACAAAATATCTCCCATGATGAAACAATATTTAGAAATAAAGGAAAAGTATGAAGATTCCATTATCTTTTTTAGACTTGGAGATTTTTATGAAATGTTTTTTGAGGATGCGATACTAGGAAGTAGAGAACTAGAATTAACGTTAACGGGAAAAAATGCTGGTTTAGAAGAAAAAATTCCTATGTGTGGTATTCCTTATCATGCTTATAAGGCTTATTTAGATAAATTGATTGAAAAAGGTTATAAGGTAGCCATTTGTGAACAGTTGACGGATCCAAAAACTACCAAGGGTATGGTAGAGCGCGATGTAATTCAAGTTATAACAAAAGGAACGAGACTAGATAACGATATAGATAGCAAGGATTTTAATTTTATAGGAAATATTTATGATTTTGAATATTGTTATGGAGTGAGTTACTCGGATATTTCAACAGGATATTTTTATTCTTTGATACTAGATTATGATAAAGATAAATTGATGAAATACATTGCTAATAAAAATATCAAGGAATTAATCGTAAATTCTAAAATTGATAGAGAAATCGTAAACGATTTAAGAAAACAATACAATATTCTTATTACTTTTAGGGATGATTTATACGAAGGAGAAGAGTATAGTTACATTTATGAGAAATTAAATGATATTCGATTACAAACAACAGTAAAACATCTAATTAGCTATTTCATGGATACCAAAAAAGGAAACCTAAAGCATTTGCAACCTTGTAAGAAAGTGGATGAACACGATTATTTGTGGTTTGATATACACACAAAAAGCAACTTAGAACTTGTTCAAACAATAAGAAACAATGATAAACAATTTAGTTTATTTTGGTTGCTTGATAAGAATAAGACCGCCATGGGATCTAGGCTTTTAAAATTCAATATTGAAAATCCACTTGTAGATAAAAAAGAAATAGAAAGAAGATATGACATCATTGAAAAATTGCGTGTTGAATTTATATTAAGGGACGAACTTAGAGAAGCTTTGGATCAGGTATACGATTTAGAACGTCTTTCTTCTAGAATCAGTTACGGAAATTTAAATGCTAGAGATTTGCTTCAATTAAAAAATTCTTTGCACGCTCTACCAACTTTAGCGCGTATTTTAAAAGATTTAAATTACGATAAACAAATAGAAACTTTAGAAGATCTATATCTTTTACTTGAAAAATCCATTTATGAAGAAGCACCAATTACAATTAAAGAGGGATTCTTGATTAAGAGTGGTTACAATGAAGAACTAGATGAATTAAAAGATATTCGAAAAAATTCTAAAAACTTTATTTTAAAAATAGAAAACGAAGAAAAAGAAAGAACAGGAATCAAAAATTTAAAGATTGGTTTTAATAAAGTGTTTGGATATTATATAGAAGTAAGCAAAGGAAACATTCCTTTAATTAAAGAGGAATTTGGTTATGAAAGAAAGCAAACCCTTGCCAACTGTGAACGTTTTATAACACCGCTTTTAAAAGAAAAAGAAAATATTATTTTAGGAGCCGAAGAAAAAATTATTAATTTAGAATATAAATTATTTATAGAAATTCGAGATAAGGTTCGTACTTATATTTCTAGAATTCAAACTATATCTAAGGTTTTAGCAGAAGTGGATATGATGCAGTCTTTAGCGCTTGTGAGTGAAGAAAATGGATACGTAAGACCTGAAATTACGGAGGAAAAATGTATTCATATCGTAGATGGTCGTCATCCAGTTGTAGAAAAAGTTAACAAAATTGATTATGTAAGCAACGATATTAACATGAATAAAGATACGGATATCTTATTAATAACAGGACCAAATATGGCTGGAAAAAGCACCTATATGCGTCAACTTGCTATTATTGTAATTATGGCTCAAATCGGATGTTTTGTACCTGCAAAGAGTTGCAAGATACCTATCTTTGATAAAATATTTACTCGAATTGGAGCAAGTGATGACTTAGTAAGTGGAGAATCAACATTCATGGTAGAGATGAAAGAAGCCAACTTAGCTATTTCTGAAGCTACAGAACACAGTTTGATTCTATTTGATGAACTAGGACGCGGTACAGCCACTTATGATGGTATGAGTTTAGCACAAGCCATTCTTGAGTATATTCATGATACGATTAAAGCCAAAACTTTGTTTTCTACGCATTATCATGAACTTACCACACTAGCTAATGATCTTCCTCATCTTAGAAATGTACATGTTTCAGCCAAAGAAGAAGATGGTAAGATTACTTTCTTACATAAAGTAAAAAGTGGAGCCGTAGATAAAAGTTATGGTATCCATGTTGCCTCTTTAGCCAATCTTCCAAAAAGTGTAATCAAAAGAGCAGAGGAAATTTTAAATGTATATGAGCATTCTTCTAAGAAAGAGCAGACTTTTATGCAAACAAGCTTATTTTCTAGTTATGAAGAAGAAGTAATGGAAGAGGAGAGTAAGATAGAACAAAGATTAAAAGAAATCAACCCACTTACTATTACACCAATTGAAGCTTTAAATATTTTAAACGAACTTAAAGAAATGGAAAAAGAAAACACTAGAAATTAATCCCTAGTGTTTTTATATTTCTTTGTATACATTTTTATCATAATTATGTTGGTTTGTTTTTAATTCTTTTAACTCATCCGTTGTAATCATAAAAAAGTTATATTCTAAAATATCCTGTTTATTTTTAGACACGGGATCATCCCAAGTAAGATCAAGATGATACCACTTCTTATTTAAATTTACAGCGTTCCAAATATGATTGTCACTTGCCACTTTAAAACTTTTTATGTGAAGTTGTTCTAAAAACAATTCCATCGAATCAGCATAACCGCCACAAAGACCATATCCTTGTATTAAATTTCCATAGGCCGTATCTGAATCATAATTTGCAATATTATTATCGCTTCTATCTGTATCATATTTACTTGTATTAATAATATAATCATGAATCAATTTTATATTTTCTTGACTATCATTTGTGAGTTTAATTTTGTTTAATATTTGCTCTATTTTTGTATTTATTTCTTTTATTTTTTCTTTACTATAAACCTTACTAACTTCAATTGTTACTTTTCCTAAATCATTATACTTTGTTTTTATATCTGAAAAACTATTATAGGGATGAACAAAATTGTTAATATTAGATAATGTAGTATTATCATTTGCAAGAGAATCAACTTC
>CAZWZO010000022.1:0-9258 GCA_964638525.1 uncultured Muribaculaceae bacterium
CATTGACTTACTTGCGAACATAACTATAAAGTAATAATAATAAATTATTAAGTGATTATGTAGATGAGGAATCCATTGCCAATATTATTTCAAAATGGACGAACATCCCAATTTCTAAATTAATGAGTGGTGAAAAAGAAAAGCTTTTACATTTAGAAGATAATTTAGCAAAACGAGTAAAAGGACAAGAACAAGCACTAAAATTGGTGAGTGAAGCAATTATGAAATCAAGAAGTGGAATCAAAGATCCAAATCGACCAATAGGTTCTTTTATATTCTTAGGACCAACGGGTGTTGGTAAAACCGAAGTAGCAAGAAGTCTTGCCTATGAATTATTTGATGATGAAAAGCATATGGTTCGTATCGATATGAGCGAATATATGGAAAAATTCAGTGTCTCTAGATTGATTGGATCTCCTCCAGGATATGTTGGATACGAAGAAGGTGGACAATTAACAGAAGCAGTACGAAGAAATCCATATAGTATTGTACTATTTGATGAAATTGAAAAAGCTCATCCAGAGGTATTAAATTTGTTATTACAAATTTTAGATGATGGTAGAGTTACAGATTCCAACGGTAGAACGGTTGATTTCAAAAATACAATTATAATTATGACTTCTAATATTGGAAGTGAACATATATTAGATGGAAATACAAGCAATGTGGAAAAAGAATTGAAAAATTACTTTAGACCAGAATTTATTAATCGTATTGATGAGATTATTGTGTTTAATCCATTAACAAAAGAAGTAATTCAAGATATTTTAGAAAAAATTATAAACGATCTTGAACAAAGACTTCCAAAAAATATGAAATTGGATATAAGCGAAGAAGCTAAAAAATATTTAATAGATAATGGATACGATGTAAATTATGGAGCTAGACCTTTAAAGAGAATTGTAAACAGAACTTTAGAAACCTTGCTTGCAAAGAAATTGTTACAAGAAGATACCAAATATAATGAAGTGATTCATGTGGATGTAAAAAACAATGAATTATATATAAAAGAAGATACCAATAATAATTAGGTATCTTCTTTTTTCTCTTTTTTTATAAGTTTTGTAATGAAAATAATTTGTTTCTCTTTTGAATCTTTTTTACAGGTAATTAATTTCATAGTTGGATAAGAATAGGTTTCTAAATCCACATACCCTGTTTTTTTTATTTCCTCCTTTTTGAAAAGTTTGTATGTATATATATAATCTTTATATAAAATATAGATATACATGTTCTCATCCAATTTATCTAAATTATTAAAATAGGCATATCTACTATTCCCTGAGTGAGCGGCTAAAACGATATTTCCTGTTAAAAAATTGGATGTTTCTAAAACCATCACCTCCTTTCCAACATCATTTCGCTTATCTGTATAGGAATAAAGACCCCTATCAATATTTAAAGTTGGTATTTTAAGATAAGCAATATATTCCTCTTTATTTATTCTTTCTTTTTTCCTTACATAGGCATCCTTTATAGGACGAAAAAGTGTCTTTGAAGTTACTTCTTCTTTTTCAAAATTATAAATATAAAAGCAAGATAGCAAAAATAAGACAACAACAAAAATAAAATTAACAATACTTTTTCTTTTCATAGATATACATTTCCAAAAAGAAGGAAGAAAAATTTTGATTACTTATATTTAAGTTTGTGTCAGGAACTTGAATGCGTACCTTCTTTTTCTCATTGGAATAAAATATTTCAAGAATTCCTTCTTTATCAAAAACTTCAAATAGCATGGCTTTTCCTTTTTGATATCCTAAAGGAGCTTTAATTTCTCTTAATTCATACTTTCCAAAGTCTAGATCCTCTATTTCAATCGTTCCATCGTCATCTGTTGTGAATAAATTTGTGGTTTGTCCATTTATTGTATGAAAAATATAGGCTTTTTCCTCTAAACTATAAATAGTAAAGGCCGCATGGTTAAGAGTAATCGGTTTTTTCGTTGCTTTGTCTATCTTATAAATTTTTACTCGTTTTGTTTTTCTATTGTTTTTTAAGTAGAATTCCTGATCGTTTGTATCTTCAACAACAATATTTTCTTCTTCTACAAAATCATAAAAATCTTTAGAGGTAAGCTGCTTAAGAGTGTATTTTCCATATGGTAAAGTTACACTTGCTCTCCCGTTTTTGTCTGTAGTAAGAATAGTAACGCATTGATTGTTACTATCGTATACTCCAAACTGTACTTTTTCTTCGTCTTGATAGTTGTTGAAGTATCGACTACCAAACACTTTATGAATTTTAATTTTTTTCTCGATTACTTTGTTAGTAAGTTCTAAGTTTATGTTTAAGTGACTGCTATCAATTGTGAAGGAATATGATTTTGAATCAAGAGTATATCCTTCTCCTGCTTTTAATTCCTTTAAAATGTATTCACCATATTCTAAATTTTCAATATTTCCAGTGCAGTTTTCATCAATTTTAGTTTCTCCTACTTTTTTATCATTTTTATATAATCCATAAATTGCACCACTGAGCTTTCCTTCTCCTCTACTTTTACAGCTTAAATTATCAGCATCCTTCTTTTTGATTTTCAAAGAGCCACTGGATACTTCAATTTGCAAGTAAGTATCAATGTCATTTAAATTGCCACCTTCCATTAGATTTTGCGCTCCATCTGTAATATAGAAAATTGGATTATGAGAAAAACGTTTGCTTTTCTTTTTTAGACGTATCTTATAACTTCCGACTTTGCTACCTGTAATTTTCATTTGATTTGAGGTTTTATCAACTAAAATTCCACCATCTATTGTAGCTTCATAATTTTTTAAAACGGCATTTGTGTCTTTTAAAGTTATGGTTTCATTTAGTCCTAGTTTATATGTTTTTGCAGCTATACTTGGTATTTTTTGATGATTTGCTATCAAGTTTTCCAATTCTTGCACATCCTTATCATATGCTGTAGTTTTTTCTCCATTTAATGTATTGGTAAAATAATACCGTCCAGCACTATCAGCATATTTCCAAATAACAAATTGTGTAATAGCATACCATTTTTTGCTTGTATGATTTGTATATCCATATCCATAATAAGCCGCTAATTTGATTTTTAATAAATTTGCAGCTGAAATTTTACTATAGGTATCCTTACTACTATAATTATCATTTGCATTAAAACGATCAAAAGGATCCAAGCAATAAGCAATACTATTTGTTCCACTTTTCTTTAGAAATTGCATATGCATATAGTGTGTTACTCCATTCTTAACTTTATTTACATATATAGAATCTATGTATTCTCCTTCATAAAACTTTTCATATGCCATTGCACCTTTTATAGAGGCACCAAGGCAAAGTGTTAAAAATAAAAAATATTTTATTAATCTTTTCATAATACCTCCTCCTATAATTTTTGCTAGCGACATTAAACTAACACATTACAAATGACATGACAAAGTGCACTTTTTAACTATTACAGCCTTTGTTTGTTTTGTTTCTTTATTTTTACTAGGACAATTTGTAAATTTAAATAAATATATTCAAGTAAAAAATAAAGTGTAAAGTTTTTGAAAATAATTTTAATATCATGCAATTGTCACAATTTTTATAGTATAATGAAAGTGGTGATGGATATGACTGACATAGAAATAGAAAAAGAATATACAATTCAAAATATTAAAGATATAGCATCTAAAATAGATGTAGACGAAGACCATTTGGAATATTATGGAAGATATAAAGCCAAGCTTAAAGATATAGATGTGGATAGAAAGTCAAAGTTAATATTAGTGACGGCAACCAATCCAACTCCCTATGGAGAAGGCAAAACAACAGTTTCGATAGGTTTAGTTGATGGACTAAATAAACTGGGATATAAAGCAATCGCTACTTTAAGAGAACCTTCTTTAGGACCTGTATTTGGTGTAAAAGGGGGAGCAACAGGAGGGGGATATTCTCAGATTGCTCCTATGGAAGATATTAATTTGCATTTTACGGGAGACATGCATGCTATAACTTGTGCAAATAATTTACTATGCGCAGCTATAGACAATCATATTTTTCATGGAAACGCTCTTCAAATTGATAAGGAATCGATTTTAGTGAATCGTTGTTTGGATATAAATGATCGTGCTCTTAGAAATGTAACCTTAGAAAATAGAAAAGAACACTTTATTATTACAGCTGCAAGTGAAATTATGGCTATATTGTGTTTGAGCAAAGATTTGGATGATTTAAAGAAGAATTTAGAAAATATTTTAATTGCTAAAACGATAGATAAAAAGCCTGTTTATGCGAAAGACTTAAACATAGTGGGATCTTTAATGGTCATACTAAAAGATGCTATGATGCCAAATTTAGTACAGACGTTAGAAAACAATCCTGTTATTATTCATGGTGGTCCTTTTGCGAATATTGCACATGGTTGTAGTAGTATAAAAGCATTAAATGACGCCATGACACTTTCAGATTACACAATAACAGAAGCAGGATTTGGAGCCGATTTAGGTGCAGAAAAATTTTACGATATCAAATGTCCAAGGGCAGGAGTAAAAGTGGATTGTACTGTTTTGGTTACAACCATTCGTTCTTTAAAATATAATGGAAATGGAAATTTAGAAGCAGGACTTTCTAATTTAGAAGTACACATGGAAAATTTAAAGAAGTTTGGCAATAATATAATTGTATGTTTGAATAAATATGAAACCGATACCGAAGAGGAAATAAAGTTGGTAGAAGACTATACAATGAATCATAATTGTGATTTTTCTGTCAGTGAAGCTTATTTAAAGGGCTCAAAGGGAATATTAGAACTTTCTAAAAAAGTAGTAGAACTTTCAGACAAACCTAATGATTTTCATTCCTTATACAGTGCTAATATTTCTATCTATGAAAAAATAGAAACACTAGCTAAAGAAATATATAGAGCAAATAATATACAATACGAACCAAAAGCAAAAGAAAAAATAAAATATATTGAATCATTAAATCGAGATCATCTTCCTATTTGTGTTGCTAAAACCCAATACTCCATTTCCGATGATAAAAACAAACTGGGAAAACCAATCAACACAACGATTACAGTTACAGATGTAAAACTTTATAATGGTGCAGGTTTTATTACAATCTATTTAGGAAAGGTAAACACAATGCCTGGTTTACAAGAACATCCAAATTACGAGAATATTGGATTAGATGAAAATGGAGAAATAGAAGGAATATTCTAATAAAAAAGGTTCATACTATTAATGGTGATGGTATGGAACCTTTTATTATTTTAATTAAATCTTTTGCATCAATTATAGCCTTATTTCTATTTACCAAGTTGATGGGAAAAAAACAAGTAAGTCAATTAAATATGTTTGACTATGTATTGGGAATTACAATCGGAAGTGTAGCGGCAGAAATTGCTGTTAATTTAGAAACAGAGTTTTACAAAGGGATAATTGTTATGGCTGTATACACCATAATTTCAATTATCGTTTCCTTTATTACGAATAAAAGTATTGTTTGTAGAAGATTTTTAACAGGCGTTCCCATTGTTTTAATGGAAAGAGGACAACTTATTGAATCTGGATTGAAAAAAGCCAAGTACGATGTAAATGAATTTTTAGAAGAAGCAAGATCCAATGGCTATTTTGATATTTCACAAATTGAGTATGCTTTAATGGAAGCAAATGGAAAAGTTAGTTTCTTACCAAAAAGTAAATACGTGCCTTTAACACCTAATGATATGAAAATAAAAGTAGATTATAAAGGACTCGTAGTCAATTTAGTTATTGATGGAGAAATTATGGAAAAGAATTTAAAAGAAATAAACAAAGACAAAAAGTGGTTATATACTAGACTAAAAAATAACAAAGTGAATTTAGAAGAAATTTTATTACTTACTTGTGATTCGAAAGAACAATTACAAATTTATAAAAAAGAAAATAAAAAAATACAAAGTGTTTTGGAATAATTTTTTAAAAAGAACATATACTAAAAATAACCAATGCATCGGTTATATATAAATAAAAATCCAGTCTATAAAACTGGATTTTTTTTGTATTTTTTTCCTTGGAATGTATTTCTTCTTACCATTTCTTTATCAATATCATTCAACACACAAAATTTTTTAATTAACCATTTTGGTTCTACTAAATCTTCGATTTTTGGATCACCAGTAATACGATGAATTACAAAGTTTGGATTTAGTTTTTCAAGTTGTGTGCATACTATATCTACATATTCCTCTTTTGTAAGAATTGGAAATTTTTCTTTTTCGTATCGTTTTTCAAGTCGGGTATCTTTTAATATATGAAGCATATGGATTTTTACGCCCTGTATATCTAAAGTATTTAAATAATCTATTGTTTCTAACATCATTTCTTTTGTTTCATAAGGAAGGGAATTGATGATATGTACAACTACATTAATTTTTCTTTCTCTTAATTTTTTTACACAAAGATCAAATTCTTCTAAAGTATGACACCGATTAATAAGAATGGCTGTTTTTTCATGAATGCTTTGCAATCCTAATTCCACCGTTAAATAAGTTCTTTTACTTAAGTCTTCTAAATAATCCAAAACCTCTTTGCTAATGCAATCTGCACGAGTTGCAATGTTTAATCCTACTACGTTATCAAAAGTTAGAACCTCTTCGTATAATTCTTTTAATTTGTTTAAGGGTGCATACGTATTACTTCCTGCTTGAAAATAAGCAATGAATTTTGCATTTTCCCATTTATGAATCATAATTTTTTTAATATCTTCAAATTGGTCTTTTATACATTTTTCTTTTTTCCCTGCAAAGTCCCCACTACTTAATTTAGAACAATAAATGCAGCCACCTGTTCCTTTTCTTCCGTCTTTATTTGGACAACTCATTCCCGCATTTAAACTAATTTTCGCGATTTTACATCCAAATTTATGTTTATAAAAATAATCAAGTGTATAATATCTTTTATTTGTATCACTATACTTAAAAACCTTTTCCATATCTCTTCCTCTTTTTATAAAAAATATTATAACATACTTTAAAAATAAATTAAAATTTGGTATGATTACTTTATAGTAATACTAAAAATAAGGAGGAAAAAGTACTATGGCAAAAGTAAAAAAAAGAAAGTTAAGTAAAGTTAGTAAATTATTAATTAAGATTTTAATTGTTGCTTTCGTCCTTGTTTTGGTTCCTTGTGGAGTAAGGATATATAAAAGTTCAAATTTAAAAAAATTAAAATATGATCATGAAGCTATAGAGAACATAGTAACAAAAAAAGTTTATAAAGATGTTATAGATATAGGTGAAAATAAAACGATCAATCGTGTTGTGAAAGAAAAAGAATTCGATAAAAAGAAAATAAAAACTTATGCAAAAATAGAGACAAACAATCAAAAACATTTAGCAAAAAACATAAATCTTTTGCTTAGTAAAGGATACAATTCTGCCGAAATATCTATGATTTTGATGCATTCTACTACCGCTATAACCGATGAGTTTGTAAAAAAGGATTATATTGAAAACATTAGTAATTATTTAAAATACGACTACGCAAAGACAAAAAATATAGATAGGTATTTAGCTTATTATAAGTTAACTAGAGATAGTTATGATAATATTGTTACATTTGTAAATATAGGATTAGATCGCGAATATTATACAGAAACAAATATTACGGATAAGTACAGTATAGATATGATTGTAAACAAATATAATGGTTTGACTGAAAATTTCGTTCCAAACAATTTAGAGAAGATTCCAAGTGAATATTGTAAAGATCCAAAAACGGAAGAATTACTAGCAAAAGACGCACTTGATGCTTATAAGGAAATGTTTAGTGCTGCTCAAGCAGAAGGTTATGAATTGCTTGTTAATTCTGCTTACCGTTCTTACAAGGATCAAGAAGAAGTTTATCAAACTTATTACAATTTATATGGAGAGGCTTATGTAAAAAAATACGCAGCTCGTCCTGGATATTCTGAACATCAGACAGGACTTTCTTTAGATGTGGCATCAAAAAGTAATAGTATATTTGAACAATCTAAGGAATTTACTTGGATGAAGGAAAATGCTTATAAATATGGATTTGTTCTTCGTTTTCCAAAAAATAAGGCTGATATAACGGGATTTAAATATGAGGCTTGGCATTATAGATATGTGGGCAAAGATATAGCAAAGTACATGTATGACAATGATTTAACTTTCGATGAATATTACGCTAGATTCTTGGATAAGACAAAATAAGAATGGAGACATTCTTTTTTTATTTTGTATTGAGTATCTTTTCTTTTTATGATATTATTTATGTAGGATAAAATGGGTGATAATATGTATAAGTTAGGAGAACAATTCGAGTTTAATGTTGATAAAGCCGTCGCAAATGAAGAATCCGTATTAACAGGACCTCATTTTCGTTTTACTGTTATCACAGAACGTTTAATAAGATTAGAATATAGCCCAACCGATAACTTTGTTGATTATCCTAGCCAAATGGTTTTGCTTAGAAACGTTAGAAAACCAAATTTTGAAGTAAAACAAGATGATTTATTCCTAGAAATTTCTACTAAGTATTTCATTTTACAATATGCAAAAGGAAAACCATTTTTAGGTACAAAATTAAATCCCGTTTCCAACTTAAGAATTGTATTAAAGACTCCAGCAAACGCTCAAGCTGAAAATACAAAAGAATGGTACTACAAACATCCTGAGATTCGAAATTTTTTATCAAGTGGTATTTCTTTTGATGAAGCAAATCGTATTTTGTATAGAAGAGGTTTGTATTCCTTAGATGGTTTTGCATCCATTGATGATTCGAATACTTTATTAATTGCCGAAGATGGAACTTTTATGCAAAGGCCAAAAGACAATATAGATATTTATGTTTTTATGTATAATAATGATTTTGAAATGGCTATGAAAGATTATTTTTTAATTACAGGTAGACCCGCTTTCATTCCTAGGTACGCCCTTGGAAATTGGTGGAGCAAAGACATTTATTATACCTCAAATGATATAGAAAGATTGATTACTCAATTTCAAAGAAAGAATATTCCATTATCGGTTTTATTACTTAGTAATTGGGCATTATTAAAACAAACTTCTTCCTATTCTTTTGAAAAAAATTATATTCCGAATCCAAATACAGTTATAAATTATGTACACAACAATAATATTCGTATAGGTCTAAGAATTAATCCAAAAGAAGGGATTTCTCCAAATGAAACAAGATACCAGGAAGCCTTAAAATATTTAAACGTACCAGACGGGGCAACCATTCCATTTAACGTCTATGATCCAAGGTTTATTGATGTGTTTTTAAAACTTTTTATTCAACC
>CAZWZO010000023.1:0-8660 GCA_964638525.1 uncultured Muribaculaceae bacterium
ATATAGGGTTTATCTAGCGCCTTTTACAAATATTAATATTGATTCCCACAATCGTTTTTCTACTTCTGATAATCGTATGTTAAGAAGGATTATTCGTGATAATCGTACAAGAGGAACAAACGTAGAAGGATCACTTGAAAGATGGGAAAGTGTACGTGAGGGGGAAGAGAAGAATATTTTTCCTTATCAAGATAATGCGGATTGTGTTATTAATACAGCTTTTCTTTATGAACTTGGTGTGTTACGTACCTACGCAGAACCATTGCTTTATTCTGTAGATGAGGATTCTCCTTATTATGAAGAAGCAAAGCGATTACTTAATTTGATTCGTGTTTTCTTACCTATTCCATCTGAGGCCATTCCAGATGATTCTATTTTAAGAGAATTTATTGGAGGTAGTTGTTTTAATTCTTAATTTAGTGGTACAATAATAATGTAGATAAAATAGAAAGGAATGATAAAATGATAAGAGTAGCCATTAATGGTTTTGGTAGAATTGGACGCTTGGTTTTTCGTCTAATGGAAGAAGATGAGGAACTAGAAGTTGTAGCTATCAATGATTTAACAGATGCAAGACAACTTGCACACTTATTAAAATATGATACCAATCATAGAAGATATAGAGAGGATAAAATTACTTTCTGCGAAGACGAAATTATAATCGGAGATAGAAGAATAAAAGTTTATTCGGAAAAAGATCCAAGCATGCTTCCATGGAAAGATTTAAATATTGATGTGGTTTTTGAATGTACAGGATTGTTTACAGATAAGGATAAGGCCTCTGCTCATATTCAGGCGGGAGCAAAAAAAGTTATTATTTCTGCACCAGCTAAGGGAGATTTAAAAACAATTGTATACAATGTAAATAATAATATTTTAGATGGAAGTGAAGAAGTTATTTCTGCTGCTTCTTGTACAACGAACTGTTTAGCCCCTGTTCTTTCTATACTTGATCAAGAATTTGGTATAGAAAAAGGATATATGACAACTGTACATGCTTATACAAACGATCAAGTTACTCTTGATGTTGCACATAAAAAGGATATTAATGAAAGACGTGGTAGAGCTGCCGCTATGAACATTATTCCTTCTAGTACAGGAGCTGCAAAGGCTATTGGTAAAGTTCTTCCAAAATTAGATGGAAAATTGTCTGGTACAGCTATGCGTGTACCTGTACCAACTGGTTCCGTAATCGATTTAGTATTAGAACTATCTAAAAATGTAAGTGTAGAAGAAATAAATGAAGCTTTAAAAAATCATCAAAACGAAACATTAAAATTTACTATGGATCCTGTTGTTTCAAGTGATATTATTGGATCACACTGTGGAGCCCTTGTAGATGGATTATTAACGACTGTTTTAGAAGTAGAAGGAAAACAGTTAGTAAAAGTAGTAGCTTGGTATGATAATGAAATGGGATATTCCACTCAAATGGTAAGAACAGCTAAATACTTAATGAGTTTATAAGAACTAAGAAAGCTTAGTTCTTTTTTTTATTTTCTTTCATAAAATGTAATGGTGATTTTATGAATAAAAATATTTGTTTTTTTGGAGCAGCAAGTGACAAAGTGGAA
The DNA here is from genome assembly GCA_964638525.1 of uncultured Muribaculaceae bacterium. GTDB lineage: Bacteria > Bacillota_I > Bacilli_A > RF39 > UBA660 > CALVUP01. The sequence goes on from CAZWZO010000023.1 coordinate 1,575, forward strand.
GAAAAGTATAAAGAAGAAATAAAAGAGATTGGATGTTTTCTTGCGAAAAGAGGTTATAATTTAGTGTTTGGTGGTGGTGAAGAAGGCCTTATGGGCGCTATGGCAAAAGGTTTTACTGAGGGACATGGTTTTATCACGGGTATCTATCCTGATTTTATTGAGGAGTTTGAAGGTGTATATAAAGCATGTGATGAGCATATTAAAACAAATACTATGCAAGAAAGAAAACAACTTATGGAACAAAAAGCTGATCTATTTTTAGTGGGACCAGGCGGTATTGGAACGATGGATGAATTATTTGAAGTACTTACCGATAAGAGTTTAAATCTATATAAAAAGGCCGTGATTTTACTAAATTTCGATGACTTTTATAAAGAAATTATTACTTTTATTAATAATAAACTAAATACTGGAATCATCCCTAAAGAAAGATTTCATGATTTTTATATTTGTAACAATAAAGAAGAGTTAGAAAACTTACTATATTTTATTTCTTAGCAAAATTTATAAAGAGTTTATGGTATAATAATTTATAGATAAATTAGGTGATACTATGAACTTTTTAAATGAAATAAAAGAAGAAACCATACTTATATGTAAAAATGCAGAAAAGAAAAAGTTAACGAAAGAAATGAGTGTTTTTCCTTCTATGCTTCCTTTACATATTTATTCTATGGAGGAAATAAAAAGAAATTTTTTCTTTGATTACAATAAGGAAACTTTATATTATGCTAAAAAGTATTTAAATACATCTGTAAGTATTGCAAGGGAAATGATCGAAAATTTATATTTTATTAAGGAAGAGAAATATGAAAATAAGAAATTAGATGATTTAGTAAATTTAAAAAAATACTTAGATGAAAATAATTTACTTATTTATGATTCTTATTTTAGAAACTTTTTGAAGAATAAACAGGTTCTTGTTTATAACGAATCGTATTTTGATGCTTATGAATCCTTTTTTGTGGAAGAGATTTCTTCTTATGTCCCAATAACTGTTATAAATGAACAAAAACAGGAAATAAAGACAAAAACAATTTACCATCTTACTAGTTTAGAAGAAGAAGTGGAGTTTGTTGCAAATAAAATATGTGATTTATTAACAGAAGGTGTGGATAAGACTAAAATAAAGATTATAAACACAAGTGAAGATTATGTTCCTTCCTTAAAACGAATCTTTTCTTTTTATCATCTTCCTATTTGTCTTTCTTCTAAAGAATGTTTATATGGGACAAGCCTAGCACAAGATTTTTTAAGACTTTACTCTTCCCATTTAGAAAATACTTTTTTAGAATTAGAAAAAAAATATTCCAAAGAGGAAATCAATCAAATTGTATCCATTTGTAATGATTATGCTTTTACTGATGATTATTTGAAAGTAAAAGAATTTATTGTTGAGGATTTGAAAAAAACAGTGGTGAAGGCAAAAAGGATAAAAGATGCGATTGAGATTTGTTCCTTAGAAGAAGTCGAGAAAGACGATTACGTTTTCTTTATGAATTTCAATTTAAATTGCGATGTGGTCTACAAAAAGGATGAAGAGTATTTAAGTGATGCGTTAAGAGGAAGACTTGGTATATCTTATACTTATGTGGAAAACAAGAGAAAAAAACAAAGAGTAAAAGATTTTATAAACAACAAAAGTCATTTGGTATTAACTTACAAAGATAAATCTATGACTAACCACTTTTTTCCATCTAATTTAATAAAAGAGATGTCTATGGAAGTAAAAGAGGGAAAATATTTTTATAAATATTCCAAGGAAGCTCTAAAAGTGACTTTAGCGCGTATGTTGGATCGCTATATCAAATTTGGAGACAAAGATCAAGATTTGGAAAAATTATACAACAGTATTTCTTTGGATTATAATACATATGATAATGGTTTTACTCCTATTGATCAAAATACTTTTTTTGATTTTATAAACCGTGATTTAAAACTTTCTTATACAACCTTTGATACTTACAATCGATGTGCTTTTCGTTACTACTTAACTAATGTATTAAAATTAGATATTTATGAAGACAATTTCATCGCCTTTGTAGGTTCCTTATTTCACTTTGTTTTAGAAAAAGGAGTGAAAGAGGAAATTAATATCGAAAAAGAAGTAGAACAATATTTACAAAAAAAAGAAAGAAATCTTACTGCAAAAGAACAATTTCTACTTAATAAAATGGTTAGGCAATTGGATGGAATTGTTCAAACGATTAAAATGCAGATGAGCCATTCTAAATTAGATCAATTATTATGTGAAGAAAAAATAGAAGTGGTATTTGATAAAGAAATCCCAGTTGTGTTTAAAGGATTTATTGATAAGATTTGTTATAAAAAAATAAAGGATAGAACAATTGTAGCTATTGTGGATTATAAGAGTGGATCCGCCTCTATTGATTTAAAAAATAGTAAGTATGCGATTGGAATGCAGTTGCCTATTTATCTATATTTAGCTTCATCTTGTAAAAAACTAGAAAATGTAGAATTTGCGGGATTTTACCTACAGCCAATCCTTCATAAAGAATTTGATGTTGAAAATAAAAAAAGTTATGAAGAACAGGAAGAAGAATATTTGAAGTTAAATGGATACAGTACAAATGAAGTAGAAACGTTGGAACTTTTTGATGATAGTTATTTCGCATCCAAAGTAATTAAAGGAATGAAAATTACTTCTAAGGGAGATTTTGGTACAAAAAGAGTATTAACTAAAGAACAAATTGATCATTTAATTGCTTTAACGAAAAAGCACATCAACAATACAATTGATCATATATTAAAGGCAGATTTTCCAATTAATCCAAAACAAATTGGAAGTAGCGACAAAGACAAGGTTGGATGTGAATACTGTAAATTCAAAGATATATGTTTTGTGAAAAATAAAGATTTTGTTAAATTACAAAAGCAGGAAGACCTATCATTTTTAGATGAGTAGAAAGGAGGGAAAGTTATGCCTAAGTTTACAGAAGATCAACAAAAAGCAATTGATTTAGAAGGGAAGAATATTATTGTATCCGCGGGAGCAGGTTCAGGAAAAACGGCTGTACTTTCAGAAAGAGTACTACGAAAACTAAAACAAGGAATCTCGATCAGTCAGTTATTAGTCCTTACCTTTACAAACGAAGCTGCAGGAGAAATGAAACAAAGAATTAGACAAAAAATTAGTAAAGATCCAGCCTTACAAGATCAACTTGATTTAATTGATTCGGCCTATATTACAACCTTTGATTCCTTTTCTTTATCCATGGTGAAAAAATATCACTATCTTTTAGGAGTAGATAAAAATATAAATATTATGGATGCTTCTATTTTAGAAATGAAAAAGAATGAATATTTAGATACAATTTTTAATGAGCGTTACGAAAAAAAAGATGCAAAGTTCTTAAAACTTATCAACGATTTCTGTGTAAAAGAGGACCAATCTATAAAAGAGGCTGTGCATTCTATTATGGAGAGTGTAGATAAACTCAGCAATAAGAAAGAGTTTTTAACAACTTATGTGGATAAATATTATTCTACTGTACATATAAATGAGATCATAGAAGAGTATGAAAATAGTATAAAAGAACAAGTGAAAAGTGTTGAAACTTCTTGTTTGGAACTGGAAGAAGAAATTGCTATCGAAAAGGATGAAGAGTTGTATCAAAAAATTATAAGAGAAATCGAAAAACTACTTCAAGCTTCTTCTTATGAAGAAATAAAAGAAGCCTGTGATTTTTCTTTTCCAAGGCTCATGAAAGTGAGTGAAGGTTTTAGTAAACGTGCAAATGTGGTGAAGGAAAAAATAAATAAATTAAAAAAACTAACAAGAGAAGAAACAACACTAGATATTAAAGAAAGTATTTTAAGTACGAAAGCATATGCAGAAGCGATTGTGTCTATCCTTTTAGAATTAGATGCTTTCCTGGATGCTTATAAAAAGAAAAACAATAGTTATTCTTTTACAGATGTCGCACTTCTTGCTATTGATTTGGTGGAAAAATATGAAGATGTAAGAGAAGAAATAAAAAATACATATAATGAAATATTATTAGACGAATATCAAGATACATCTGATTTGCAGGAAAAATTTATTTCTTTTATTGAAAAGGATAATTTATATATGGTAGGAGATGTAAAACAATCCATTTATCGTTTTCGAAATGCCAATCCTATGATTTTTAAAAATAAGTATGATGCTTATAGTCAGAATAAAGGTGGTATGAAATTAGATTTAGTTAAAAACTTCCGTTCTAGAAAAGAAGTATTGGAAAATATTAATTTGATCTTTGATCGTATTATGGATGATAAAATAGGAGGGGCGGATTATAAAAAATCACATCGTATGGTTTTTGGAAATACGGCCTATTTAGAAGAGGATGCAAAGTGTAATCATGAAATGGAAGTTTATAATTATGCTTACTCAGATAAGAAATATTCCAAGGAAGAAATCGAAGCTTTTATTATTGCAAAAGATATCAAAGAAAAAGTACAAACGGGATATCTTGTTTTTGATAAGGAAACAAGCAATTTAAGAAAATGTACATACAATGATTTTTGTATTATCATGGATCGAGGTACTGCTTTTGCGACTTATAAGAAGATTTTTGAATATTTAGAAATACCACTTGTATTATATTTGGATCAAAAGTTAAACACGGAACAAGATATCTTTGTTATTAAAAATATATTTAATTTGATTATTAAAATTAAGAAAAAAGAATTCGATCAAGAATTTAGATATTACTTTACCTCCGTTATGCGCAGTTATTTAGTTCAGGCTTGTGATCAAGAAATCTTAACTATTTTTAAGGAAAATACTTTTAAAGAAATGAAACTTTATAAAAAGTGTGAGGAAATTGCAAAAGATTTGGATACTTTAACAAACAATCAGGTTTTAGACTTGATTCTTACTACTTTTTCTGTATACGAAAAAACAATTACAATTGCATCGGTGGACGATAGTTATGTTCGCTTAGATTATTTACAATCTATTGCTTCAAATCTATCTTTACTTGGGTATACGCCTTATGAATTTTGTATCTATTTAAATGAAATGTGTGAAGGTAAAAATGATATTAAATATTCCTTAAATAATAAAAGTGGAGATAATGTAAAGATTATGAATATTCATAAATCAAAAGGTTTAGAGTTCCCAGTATGTTATTTCAGTGGGTTTCATAAGACTTTTAATTTTAAAGATGTACAGGCTAAATTTTTATTTGATTCTACTTATGGTATTATTACCCCTTACTACAAAAAAGGAATTCGTAAAACGATTTTGCACCTTTTAGCAGAAGAAAAATATTATCAGGAAGAAATCAGCGAAAAAATTCGCTTGTTTTATGTGGCGCTTACTCGTGCGAGAGAAAAGATGATTTTAGTTACTTCTTTAGACTTAGAAGAAGAAAGAGTGGATTTTGTCGACGAGGAGCAAAAGGAAGCTTATCGTTCTTTCTTAGCCATCATGAATTCTCTTACTTGTTGTTTACAAAGTTATATTAAAAATATAGATTTAGAAGAAATAGGGTTAACTAAAAAATATGATATTGGTAAAAATATAGATTTAAATCAATTAAAAACAAAACAAAAAGAAGAAATATCAATTGTAGATAGAAAAGACAAAATAGAATATATAGAAGAAAAGCACGCCTCTAAAACCCTTAAAAAATTGATTACAAAAGAGGAAAGTGATACATTGCAATTTGGTACATTTATGCATCATGTATTTGAAATGACGGATTTTAAAAACGTGGATCCTTCTTTAGAGTATAGTAGTTATGTCTTCGCTTTTCTAAAACATTTAGGCGATCTTTCCACTTGTTCTTTTTATAAAGAATATCCTTTTGAATATGAAAAAGAGAATATAAAATATACAGGGATTATCGATTTAATTGTAAAGTACGAGGATCATGTAAAAATTATAGATTATAAATTAAAAAATATCTCAGATGATGCTTATCAAAGACAACTGAATGTCTACTATGATTTTTTAGAAACAAAAACAAAGAAACCAATTCAAATGTATTTGTATTCGATTTTGGATGATGCTTTTGTAGAAGTAAAAAAGAAGATATAGAATAAACTCTTATCTTCTTTCTTTTTTCTTGCTTTTTCCTTTTTCATTTGGTCTGATTAACTCATCAAATAGGACACTAGATATGTAGTGATCATCGGTGTAGTAATAAGGATTTCTTTGTTTTGCCACCCTTACGTATGTATTAATGACGTCTTTATTGGCAAAATCGCAATCCATTGTTGCTTGAATTAGAATTAAATCTTCAATGGCTCCAAATATTCCATGCGTTCTATAATATTGATCATTTTTTGTTAAAACAATATTAATCAAATTTCTCATGTTTTCTAACAGCATAGCGTATTTAGGAAGGTCTTTTTCTTGTTTATATTCTTCTAATTGTTCTTTTGACCATCTTGTTTTTTTGGTATCTAAATATAAATTTTCTTGTACTCCATAGTGACTAATAAGATGATATTTGTAAGCAAGAAGATCTTCTTTGTTTTCTTTTAAAATAGGTTCAGTTAAAAATCTTTGAATTGTATTATATATGTTTTGATTTAATTCATCACTCTTTATTAGCTCAATATCGCTCTCTGTTAAAACTCCGTTTTTAGGGGTAGAACTTGATGAGAATTTTATGGCTTCGTATAATACATCACTATAAAATTTTTGTAGATACAAGTCTTCTTTATTTTCTTTTGCTAGCCTCTTTGATAGAAAAAAATAGGCATTTACAATCCAATCTTTATGCTTGGCGTACTCAGAAAATAGTTTTTCTTTTTGCAAATAAATAGGTTTTATATAAATATTTTTTATATTTTCTATACTGGAGTTCAGTAATCCTTTTTGCTCAGCATACAAGGCATGTTGATAGGCTTTAAATAACTCTTGATATGTTTTTAATAAAGAGGGAGGAAGAAGTTTAAATCCTTTTTCTTCCTTTTCTGCTATTTGTTTAGCTAAAGAAGAAAATTCAGGATTCAAAAAGACAGTTAAAAAGGCATAATTTATATATTTGCTTTCTTTATTTTTTGAAAAATTAGCTATGTCTGCAAAACTCTTATAAAGGAATAAATTTTGTTTGCTTGCAGCGCTTA
>CAZWZO010000024.1:0-8593 GCA_964638525.1 uncultured Muribaculaceae bacterium
CCAAGTTGTTCCCGAAGCATCTTGAAGTCCGCTTGGTTCATCTACCAATACAAAATAGATTTTGTGCATCTCACTAAGGGTATCCAAGGCTTTACTAAATAAGTTTAATGTTTCTTGCTCTAATGATCTTACTAAACTAGCTAAACCATTTATGACGAATACTGATGTTTTAATATTCTCAAATTTAGATAAGTCTTTTGTGTTGTCATAAATTTTTTGTCTATTTAGTATTTCGTTACTTACTGCTGTAATAATTTTTTCATAATCTGTGTTTACTACAAAACAATTTCCAGACGTATGAAGTTTTAAATTGTCTTCTAAGTCTAAAACCGTAACAATATTATTTTTTACCTGTTTCAATACATTCGCATATTCTTCAATAAATGGTATTACTGTTGGTAGTTCTTCTGCAGAGACAATAGAAATAGGTTTTTCCACTAAATTATCGGTAAATATTTTTAAGTTTTCTTTTACCACACCTATTGGAATATTTTCTAAAGTACTAATTTCACTACCAACAAAATCTAAATCTACATAGTCTGGTAAAAATGGTGCTTTTTTTGCCTTTACATTATTTTCTTGCTGAAGTTTTAGATTTAATTTATCTATATAATCAAACATGTCTTCCTCTTTATTGCAAATTTGAGAAGTTTGAAACTCTAAAATTTCATCCATACATACTAATCCTCTACCTGGTGTTGCTTCTGGATAAAGTCCTCTGGTTCTACCAACAACAGCAGAATAATCGCTTACATCGTTTAACTGTAACGTATACATCAACTTAAAGTTTTGTTTTAAATTATAGCGAACATCACCGGTTCCCGTTGTTGTTAAGATAAGAAAAATTCCATACTTATAACAATCTCTTGCAAGAGAGGCAAGTTCTAAAGATAAATCCACTGTTTCTAATAAAACAGCATAATTATTAATAGCTAATACAATATTTGGAATCGTATTTCCACTTTTTTCTATGTATTTTTCATAGGAACCACCGTAATCAGCAAAAAGCATTTTTCTGTTATCAAGTTCTTCTTTGATCATTTTCATTAAATTTAGAACTTTATCTGGATCAGCTTGTGTTAAGACATCACCTACATGAGGAGCTTTTTCCAAATATTTTAGTGTTCCTGATCCTAAATCTATAATATACAAATTCACTTCTTCTGCAGAATGATTTCTTATTAGGGAATCAACTACTGTATGCAATAAAGTAGTTTTTCCGCTTCCAACCGAACCATATATAATACAATTTCCATGTTTTGAAAGTGGCATAGTTAATAAGCATTGACTTTGTGTTGATGGTTGATCGTATTCTCCAATAATAGGATTTAATCTAAATTTTTCTTCCTTGTAATTGTATTTTGTTTCTAAATCTCTTGTATAAATATTATAGGGAAGTGGATCTAACCATAACCTAGGAGAATGTATTTGCTCCTCTTTTGATATATCACATAAATGTTTTACTATTGCCACTACTTGTTGTTCTTTCTTTTTACCATCATCTTGTTTTTCTAATTTTTGATTTCTTATTACCGCTCCTAAATTGTTTATAACTGATACTCCTTCGTCTTTTAAATCTTTGGTTGAAATTGTTGTGTCATAAGGAGCTCCTGCCCAAGCAGATTGACCAAGTTCAAACAATTCATTATATCCAACTTGTAAATAGAATCTACCAGTTTGTGTAATTTCTGCGGCCTCTGGTCTTTTTAACATTTCGTTTGAATCTGCGGTAGTTTGTACTTTTAAACAAACTCTGAATTTTGAGTTAGACCATATTTGATCGTTAACTACACCACTTGGCTTTTGTGTTGCTAAAATCAAATGGACTCCTAAAGAACGTCCTATACGAGCTGTCGAAATAAGTTCATCCATAAATTCTGGTTGTTGAGATTTTAATTCAGCAAACTCATCAGAAATAATAAACAAATGTGGTACTGACTCTGTTACAACGCCTTCTCTTCTTAATTGTTGATACTTATAAATATCAATTGTTCCTTCTCCCGATTTGTTTCTTGCTTCATTAAAAATAGCCTGTCTTCTTTTTAATTCACTTTCAATTGATACTAAACTACGTTTAATCTGATTTCCTGATAAGTTGGTAATAGTCCCAGACAGATGGGGAAGACTCACCTTTGTTTCTGAATTTTCAAACGCTCCAGTTAGTCCTCCTCCTTTATAATCAATTAAAATAAAGGAAACTTCATCTGGATGATAATTTAAGGCCAGTGATAATATATAAGTAATTATGAATTCCGATTTTCCTGATCCAGTCATACCTGCAATTAAACCATGAGGTCCATGAAACTTTTCATGAAGATCCAGGTAGAAAAGATCTCCTATCGTATTTAATCCTACAGGAGCACGTAAAGAGTTAATTGGATCGCTGTTTTGCCACCTGTTTAATACATTTAAATGTTCTATTTTATCTACGCCATACATTTCTAAAAAAGTAATCAAATCAGGAAGAGCGTATTTTTTTTCGTTAATATCTAGATTTATATTTGATAACTTGATTGCTAAATCTTCAAAATTCACACATTCTCTACAGTCAGATACGAAACTTAATACATCCCCTGATATATCATTTTTATTATATATTTTTGTTTCTTTTTCATCAATATCAATAACAGCATTGCATTCTTTTGGAAGATTTGTGATTTTGTCAAACAAAGTAATAATACTAAAACCTATATTTGCTTGATTTTCAAGTATAGTTTTCAAGAAATCACATTGAGAAAACAATTCTCTATCTGTAACTATAACCACAAAGTAAGGATTCATTATTGCTTTTTTTTCAATTAACTGTTCAACAATTGGCTCAAAATACGAGGATAAATTCTTTACTTCATTTACATTCGTCGCTAAATATCGAAATGTTTTGGCATCATCCCAAATATGTGGCAACCATTTTACAAATTTCCAATCTTTAAAATCTGTATCATTTCCAATATACACAAGTTTTACTTCATCATAGCTATGTAAAGTACACATTTGAAGAATAAGTCTTCTAGTAAAATTATCAACATTCTTCCTATTTCCAATAATACCAGTAAAATAATTATCCATAAGTGAATAAGTTATAGGAACGGATGTTAATGTATGAGGCATTTCTTTTAGTTTAAACATCATTTCTTGCAAATTATCTTCCTCTAATTGAAAGCTTCGACTAGAGGCTTTTATATCGGCATACATTGGTAAGTTTCCTATTCCAATATTTAGTTTTAAAAAATCATTTTGTCCACTCATTCTTTCAAATAAGTTTGGACTTTTATTTACAATTCTACTTGCACATTCTTCAAAGGTAATGTTGTTTTCCATCAATATTTGCGATTGCATTTTTATAACATTGTTAATTTCCACCTGCTTTTGATGAATGTATTCTGAGTACTTTTGTTGTCTCTTTTTTTCATTCTTCTTTTCTTTCCTCTTCATATAATTACGTAAAAGTGTTGGCCATAATAATGTTCCCATTAAGGAAACACAAGCAATAATAATAGTAGGTAAAACACTTACAAAACTTCTTTTTTGTACCATCATGCTATTAATACTAATAATACTACTCATAGTAGTAGATAAAGCCATGGTCATAGTGGGACCATATTGCAAAATAGCTGGTGTTGTGTCTCCAAATTGTCTAGCTGGAGGAGAATCAATATTAATTTCTTCCTCTACTATTTCCCTTTTGAATCTTGGAGAACGATAAAAATATTCTTCCCCTTCTTCCTCTTCTTCTATTTCTCTAGGGGTAAACTGTTGCATTTTCATATCTATCAATAGATTTTTATCATAATTAACTTTGCCATGAGGATTATTAATAGCAATAAAATTGCTTCCAATAATAAGTTTAAATCCCATTACAAAAATTACATCACCAGGTTTTAAGGTTGTATTGGTAACACGGAACTCATTTACATAAATTCCATTTGAACTATTATTGTCAACAATCGTAAAAGTTCCATTTTGATATATAAGAGTAAAATGACGAGACGAAACCAAATCATTATCATAAGAAATCGTGTTATTATCAGCGCGTCCAAAAGTAATTTGGCAATTTTGCGCAACAATTAATTTTTTAAACTTTAGTAAATTATAATCAATATCATAAGCATATAAATAAGAGTGTTGTTGTTCATTTTTTATTGAGATGGTATGTAGTGAATCATTTTCAACTTTACTTTCTTTAATCGCATGGGCATTCTCATCTAAAATAATTACTTTTTTGTTGCTTTTTATTATCCAGTTTTCCTCTTCGCCTTCTATACTTAATAATTCTCTTTTCTTTCCCGTTTGATCGTAATCAGTAATATAAAATTGTCCCATTACCTTTTGAGGCAAATACGTATCATATATTCTATCTTTCTTTATTAAAGTTATTATCATGGCCTACCTCTATACTCTTCTTATTCTATAGTGATTATAACAACTTGTGCTTTTTCTGTCAATTGAAGTCAACAAAAAAGAAGCCTATCTTCTTCTTTGCTTAGCTTCTTTTACCCTATCCTTTAAAGAATAAATTCTATCTTGAACTGCAGCTGTAATTTCTGTTTCTTTTTTATGAGTTCTTTTGTAAGTAAAAATATTATTTTTGTATTCCATTGGAATAGCTTCATTATAAAAGTACAAGATATCTCTATTTAAAACGGCAGATTGAAGGGCACCATTTAGTTTTTTATTAACTGCCGAAATTGTTTTTGGAAAATCGCTTAAATCTTCTACATCGTTTTCAACCATGTAATCTAATAATTTGCCAATATTCTTTTTGGCTCTTAATTGGCCACTTATAACAGCACGATGACTACTTTTCATAAAAAAGTAATTTTCATCTATTATTTTTTCACTTAAAGTTGGTTCAATAGAAAGACACAATTCTTGTCTTATTTTTTTACATTGTTCTAATGTTAAATTTTCTATATCTGCATCACTCATTTACTTCTTTTCCCTTCCTTAAAACTTTCGAATCTATGCCTTCTATACATTGCTCCATTAAGTAATATGCCTGTTTTTACACTTTCATCAATTCTTTCTTTTTTCTCATGATTTCTTTTATAAGTAAAAATACTATTCTTATACTCCATTGGAATAGCTTCATTATAAAAATACAAGATGTTTTTTCTTAAAGTAACTCTACTTGCTTGCGTTAAATTATGATTTGAACAAGTATTGTTTAAAGCCTCATCAAATCCAGTTTGATCATAAGCGCCGATAAAATATAATTCATCAAGAATCATACTTACTGCTTTCATAGCATTTATATTTACATCTGCTTTTCCTGTGTTTTTCATATAGAAAAAATTATTTTCAATATACTCTAAAGCAGGACTTTTACTTTCTTTTTCTAATTCTTGTTTGATTTTTACACACTGTTCTTTTGTTAATGTATCTATATTTATATTCTCCATACATCTTCCCCCCACAAACTTATAAAAACTTATACTAACGTTAACTTAAGACCATTTAATAAACTTAGTTTTTCAATTGTTAAATTTGTGTTCTCTATATTTCTATTTTCTTTATCATATATTACACTGTCGTTTTTTACTGTATACTTTCCATGTGATTGTCTAGAAATAGACATGTAAATAATATCGGAAATTTCATGAATAGTCTTATTAATTGGAACAAAAACATCATAAGTTTTGTCAAGCTCCTTTACATAGACTTCTACTAATATATTGATATGCATAGAGATCACTTTCTTTCTTTTCTGGTTTTTAGTATAGCAATTGTTCAAAACACTGTCAATAAAAGGAGAAATTTTCACAAAAGCGAAATGTCAAGTTTTGTCTGTTTACTATAAAAAGATCCCATTATAAAATAGGATCTTTATAGTTTTCTAATTCAAATTTTACTTCTTCAAAAGAATGATATCTTTTTTTAGGACTTTTCATTACACATTTATTAATAATTCTTTCTAGTTCATCGGATAAAGTACAGTTCCAATAACGAATAGGATAAATTTTATATGGTTTATCACAAGGTGATTTGGCGGTAAGCAGATAGTAAAGAGTTATTCCAAATGTATAAATGTCGGTTCGCTTATCTGTTTGGGCATTTTTATCGTAAGCTTCTGGTGCAGCATAGCCAATGGTACCTAGACGTATCGTATCGTGCTCTTTATTTTTATCATATTTCCTGATGGTTCCAAAATCAATTAGATGAATGTTGTTTTCTTTGTCTAGCATCACATTGCCTGGTTTTAAATCTCTGTAAATAATATTTTTACTGTGGAGATAAATAAACACATCACATAATTCTAAAGCCCAACGTACTACATCTTCTTCTTTTTGGCTGCCTTCTTTATCTAATTTTTCTTTCAAAGAAATACCATCTATATATTCTAAAACTTCATAATATACCCCATGGTCAACAAAATGATTCAATACTTTTGGAAGAGCTTTATGATCTAGAGTTTGATAAATTTCTAAAGCTTTTTTAGAATCATAATCCATTAATTTCTTCTTGATAATGAACTTTTCGTTGGTTTCTTTGTTTCTACCAAGATAGACCATAGACATTTCTGTATTACTAATTTTATCAATAATTTCTATTTTATTATTCATACAATCACCATGTATTTTTATCATATCATATTTAGAATATGAAAAAAACAGATTCTTATAAATCTGTTTTCTTGGTTGTCATTTATTGTCTAATTTTAATATGTAATTCTCTTAATTGTTGTTCTGTTGGTTCAATTGGAGAACCCATTAAGTTGTCTACACCACTCACACTAGGTGGGAAGGCTTGCACTTCTCTTAAATTTGGTTCATCTTTTAAAAGCATTAAAATTCTATCAATACCAGGTGCCATACCTGCATGAGGTGGTGCCCCGTATTGGAAAGCTGTATATAAAGATTTAAATCTATTTTTTACTTCTTCTTCATCGTATCCAGCAATTTCAAAGGCTTTTTTCATAATTTCGATATCATGATTTCGAACTGCACCTGAAGCCATTTCACAGCCATTACATACAAAATCAAATTGATAAGCCAAAATGTCTTCTGTCTTTTTATTTAATAAAGCCTCCATTCCACCTTGTGGCATACTGAAAGGATTGTGTCCAAAATCAAATTTTCTTTCTTCTTCGTTGTACTCAAACATTGGAAAATCGTTTACAATACAGAATTCAAATTTATTTGGATCAAGTAATTCTAATCTTCTACCTAATTCACTACGAATCATACCTGCTTGTTTTGCCGCAATTGTTTCATTCTTATCAGCAATAAAGAATAATACACATCCTGGTTTTAATTCTGTTTTTTCTATTAAAGTTTTTCTATCTTCCTCTGTTAAGAATTTATCAATTGGTCCTTTAAATGACATATCGTCACTTACTGTAATATAACCAATACCTGGCATACCAATGGTTTTTGCATAAGCAACAAGATCATTAAACCAACTATTTGACTTACTAGCTAAATCTTCTACTTTAATAGCACGTACTACGCTTCCTCTAAATGGTTTAAATTCTGTCTCTGTAAATATTTCTGAAATATCTACAATTTCTAGTGGATTTCTTAAGTCTGGTTTATCTGTACCATACTTTAGCATAGCTTCTTTGTATGGAATTCTTCTAAATGGATAAGGAGATACTTCTTTATCACTGAAAGTAGTAAAAGTATCATAGAAAATTTCTTCTCCTATTTTATAAATATCTTCTTCTGTTGCAAAAGAAGCTTCAAAATCCAATTGATAAAATTCTAAAGAGCGATCGCTTCTACAATCCTCATCTCTAAAACAAGGAGCAATTTGGAAATACTTATTGAATCCAGATACCATAAGCAATTGTTTATAAATTTGAGGGGCTTGTGGTAGGGCATAAAACTTTCCTTTAAATTTACGAGATGGAATCAAAAAATCCCTTGCACCTTCTGGAGAAGACGCTGTAATAATTGGAGTTTGTATTTCTGTAAAATCTAAAGAATTCATCTTATTTCTTAAGAAAGTAAGCACTTTGCTACGTAAAAGGATATTATCATGAATCTTTTTATTTCTTAAATCCAAGTAACGATATTTTAAACGAATGTCCTCTCCTACTTCATGGGAAGTAATGATTTCAAATGGCAAAGTGTTTTTACATTTACCAAGTACTTTTAATTCTTTTACTACTAGTTCAATTGTACCTGTTTTTAATTTTTTATTATAATCTTCTTCTTTTCTTTTACGAACTGTACCAAGGATAGTTAATGTAGATTCTCTTGTTAGTCCATCAAAGATTGAATCATCATTGCTTACAACTTGGATGACACCTTTTTCATCACGAACATCTACAAAAATAACTCCACCGTGATCTCTTATGTTTTCAATCCAACCTGCAATTCTTATTTCTTTTTCTACATCTTGTTCTGTTACTTCTCCACAGTAATGATCTCTATATTCATTATTATTCATATTTACCTCTTTCCTATTTCTTCAATTAGAATGCTTGAAGCCATAGAAGGATTTGCTTTTCCACGTGTTGCACGCATTACTTGTCCTACAAAGTAATCAAGGACATTGGTTCTTCCTTCTTTGTATTTTTTAATATTTTCTTCATTTTCATCTAATATGCCTATAATAATATTTCTTAATTCTTTATCATCTGCAATTTGAG
>CAZWZO010000025.1:0-8359 GCA_964638525.1 uncultured Muribaculaceae bacterium
AAATTTAAAAATAGATGATTACTCATCTATTTTTTCTATTTCAACTTGATTGATACTATCGAATTTCTTTTTAATTTTTTCTGTAGTGATTTGGAAGCTTTCTACATCTTTATTTACTGTTTGAATGCTTCTAGATAACTTATCCCATCTTTCTTTGTATCGATTAAATTCAATACCAAGTTTGTTTAACTCCTCATGGATAATGGATGTATATTTATCTCTTTCCATATTTTTTATAATCATTTGAATTACAGTAAGGGTTGATATTAAAGTCGTGGGAGAAGTAATCCAAACTTTCTTCTTATAAGAATATTCTATGATATCTGGATGATAGGCATTAATTTCTGCAAATATAGCTTCCGCAGGCAAAAACATAATAGCCTGATCTGCGGTTTCTCCCGGAATAATATATTTACTACTAATTGCATCAATATGCTTTTTTACGTCCAATTTAAATTGTTTTTCATAAAGTCCACGTTGTTCTTTTGAAAGATTTTTATCGACCATATTACGGTAATTTTCAAGTGGAAATTTAGAATCAATAGCAATGGTTCCTAAAGGTTCTGGTGCGAAAAGAATACAATCGGCAATATATTTATTAGACATAGTATATTGCAATCTATAAATGTTATCATTCTTTTCTCCAAATACACTTGCTAAAATATGTTTTAAGTTCACCTCTCCAAAAATACCTCTTGTCTTTTTATCTGTTAAAACACTTTGTAAAGATACAATATCGTTGGATAAAACCTCAATTTTCTTTTGGGCTTCGTCAATTTTTGTAATACGTTCCAACACAGAATTAAATGTCTTATTGGTTTTTTCAAAGTTATCATCAATTCTGCGGTTTACTTTATCATTAATTTGATTTAATCGATATTCTATTTTATCATTCATCAAATTAAAGTCTGTGTTTAATTCCTTTTCTAAAGACGATTTAAACTCTCCAAATTCTTTTGTAATACTCACTTCAAACTTTCCTAATCTTTCTACTTCTTCTGTTTTGTTTCTTGTTAGTGAAAGAACAACTAAAATAATTAAAACAACTAATAATCCTATAATTATATACTCCATAAACACGCCTCTATTCTATATTCATCTTTTTTCCAATAATTTTCGATAAAACATACGCTACTACTAGTAACAAGCAAATTCTTATTATTGTTGTGATATCCATCATGCTATCAATGAAGCTTTTTCCTATGTAACCCCAGAAATAAGTAATGGATAACTTTCCAATAAAAATAGCAGATAAAAATTTTCTTTTGCTTATCTTGGAAAGTCCTGCTGCTATATTAATTGCAAAAGCAGGCGTAAAAGGTAAAGCTACAATTAGTACTAAATTCGAAAAAGAAATGGTATCGATTTTCTTTTTTATTTTTTTTGCTTGTTTCATATTTTTATTCTTATGTTTTTTTAAATATTTTTCTAGTTTTCCTCTAAAAAAATACCTAAAAAAAGAAAAGGCAATGAAACAACCAATACATGTAGAAATCCAAGATAAAATAAAACCGAAAACGTAACCAAAAGAAGTTACATTTAAAGCTATAAAAACGCCTAGTGGTAATATTGGTATAATGGATTCTAAAATAATTAAAATAATGCCTGAAATAGGACCAATTGTTTGTAAAAGTTCTATAGCATTATTGATTACCCCTTCTATCATTTCCATATGTTTCACCTATTCTTATTATAATATAGAATAAGTGTTTTTACTATATATTCTTCTAATTTTTTTCTCTTAATTTTTTAAAGGCTTCGTACCCACCATTTATACTATAAGTAGTAAAACCAAGCTCATTTAATTCTTTAGACACTTTTTTACTAAATTCCCCTTCTTCACAGTAAAGATAATAGGTTTTGTTTTTATCCAAATATAAATCAGGATTTACAAGTAAAATACGCCTTGGAATATTTATAGCATTAGGAATACTTCCTTTGTTATATATAGCATTACTTCGAATATCAATTATATTTCTTAATCCCACATTCATATCAATGAAATCTTTTATATCTATATTCATAAAATCACCTATTTTATGATATGTGAAATTAAAAAAGAAGACACAAAAAAAGAATTATTTCTAATTCTATAGTTTTTTTACTTTTGCTTTTTTGCTTTCCTTTTTTTCTTCTTTTAATAGATCTCTTATTTCTTCTAGTAGTACTGTATTCTCTTCTTTTTTTGCCTCTTCTTGCTTTTCTTCTTTTTTCTTTGTTAAACTTGTAAGGTTGTTGATAGCTTTTACCATGATAAAAATACAAAAAGCGACAATTAGAAAATCAAGAACGCTTTGAATAAATAATCCATATTGAATATTAGCATTGCCTACTTTAATTGCTAGAGAAGAAAAATCATGCCCTCCTATGATTACACCAATAATAGGCATTAAAATATTATTTACTAGTGATGTAACAATAGAAGAAAAAGCACTACCCATAATTACACCAACCGCAAGATCCATTACGTTTCCTCTTGCTATAAACTTTTTAAACTCTTTTAACATATAAAACACCTCTTTTTTAGAATACTATAAACTTTATAAAAAGACAAATAAAAAAATAGTAAACACTATTTTTAAATTTGAAGCAACATCATCATAGATACTAAGATAATCATCATAGATGCTAATCCTGTTGCCATAAGCATCTGCATTGTCATAGATTCCATCTTTTCTAAACGATCTTTGTATTTTATTTCTCTAGCCTTATTTTGCAAGGAAGAAACCGTTCTAGAAAACATTAAAACTCTTTCTTGTTTTCTTTCTTGTGAACCTATACCTAAACGATACAAAAGCCTCATCATACGCATAGAATCACGAACAGGATATTGATTAGCAAAATCCATATAAGGATCAATTGTAGAATCTCCGGCATCTATCTTTGCAAGTAATTCCTGTAACCCTTTTTTAAAAATATCTGGAGCGGTTTCTACCGATTTACCAAGCGCAACAGGCACGGTATAATGTTGAACCAAAATTTCCAAACTCTTTAAGTAGTATGGAAGCATCAAATCGATTGTATGCAAATGTTTCTTGTAATATTTTTTCAAAGACAAATATTGGCTTTTAAATACATAAACTCCTAAAAAGCAAATAAGAACGAATACAATAGCATTTAAACTAGAAATACCAATAAAGAAACCAAAAGCTATTGCAATAATTGCACTAGTAATTCTTTTTTGATAACAAGCCTCTACGTCAATATCCGATCCATATTTCGCACGAAGTAAAAAGTCATAATCATCTTCTTTAAACATATTAAATAAATCTTTATTATCGTTTAAGAATTGTTTTCCACTTAAAGTGTTGTTGTAAAACAAAGCAAATAAAATTAATCCACCAAATATTAAAACTTCCATTACTCAACACCTACATTCTCATTATAATATTTTTCTCCCTTAAGAAGAAAATATGTATTAATTATTAACACCATATGTAATAAAATTTGAACATAGAATTTATCTAACATCTTTACGTAAGTTTCATTTCCTACTAATGCTTGTACAAGTAAACATAAAAAGTATAAAGCGAATCCGAATTTCAAGAACTTACCATGGAAAGATTTTCTATCTGTTCTGTCTCGATATACGCTTTCAACAAGCATATCTATATCGTTCTGCATGTTTTCTAATGTTTCTCCGCTATCTCTTGATCCTTCATTCGTGATTTGTAAGAACAATTGATGCATATTCTTAACAATAAAATAAGGATATTTACTATTCATAAAATTGATTGATTCTTCAATATTACCATTTTTATAAGAAAGATCAATCATATAGCTAACATCGCTTAAAATAGGATCTTCTAATACTCCTGAAGAGATAACTCCTTCTAAAGATTTTACAAAGGATTTTGTTGTTGCAAATTCCATAATAGTATTGGTTGTATAAACCTGTACCTGTTCAAATACAAATTCACTATAAATACGTTTTGTACGTAAATAAGCTAAATATGGAATAAGAGCAATTGCTAAGCCAACATATATAACGGATATAAAAACATTATAGAAATAAAGAAAGGAAACCACTCCCGCAAAAAGGCCAAATATAGCACATTGAGACACATAATCTTTAAACCCATAATTTTGTCCCATCTGTCTAATTTTATCTCTTACGGCTGAATAAGAATAAGGTGCATATCTATTTGTAATATTTCCAGATTGATCCTTGACAAATTTTGTCACATCTCTACCACTATATTGTCGATAAAGTACAACAAAAACACCTAAAACTATTAATATGAATAATTCAATTACACTCATATATCCTCCTATAATGTTTCAATTGTGGGAGCTGCTGGTACAATAGTAGGTTGCTCCACTGCTAGTTTAGAATTGTTGTCTGTAGATTGGCTACTACTTTGTGTTTCTTTATTTATATCCTCTTTTTTTGTTTCTTCAATAACATTATCTAAGAAAATTCCTTGTGCTCCTAAATAATCTAATAAATGTTGACTTGGGTTTTGTTTCATTGGTGTGCCTTCAAACCCCTTCTTATATAAAACTTTATGTTGAGGTTTATTATCATCATCCACATAAAATTCACAAACTTCATCTATCTCACGATGAAATCTTTGATACTTCGTACTATAATATGCCTTAATATGTACACCAAGTTGTATATAACGATAAATTGTTGTTAAAAATTGATCAACATCTAAATCTGTTTCCATCAAACTATATAAACGATAAGGAATTGCTGAAGCTTTATCAGCATGAATGGTTGATAAAATATTATGTCCAGACGAAATAGAATTACGTACAGCTGATACAGCTTCTGCACTACGAACCTCGGAAAGTAAAATCCATTTTGGATTTTGTCTCATACAGGTAACAAGTACATCTGTGTAAGAAGCAACGTTGTTTGTTTTCATAGCTACTATATCACGATGTGGGAAAATTTTATCTAAATGTAATTCCAACGTATCTTCAATTGTAATTAATTTTTCATTTTCTTTTGTATGTGAAGCTAAGTATTTAACAAACTCTGTTTTACCTGAACCAGTTTCTCCGGCAACAATTACATTACAATGCCCTTCTACGCATCTTATTAAAAAATCATGTATATCGTTGGTAACATAATCTTCTTTTAATAATTTATCTTTTTCTAAACGTATTTTAGCAGGTGTTTTACGAATAACAAGCGCTATCCCATTTGTTGCAATCGATTCATGAACAAAGTTCATACGTAATTCTGTAGATTCAGCATCCAAAAATGGATTGGCATTATTAAAACTAACACCCATTACATTCGAACATTGAAAAGCAAGCTTTTCTACCAAAGCATTATCTAAGCCTGCTATTTCTGTTCTATAATTTCCTTTTGTTAAAGAACGAATCCAAACTTGTCCATTATTTGAATAAGAAATATCGGTAATATCATCATCATCCAGTAATGGTTGAAAAGGTCCAAAATCTAACTGTTCAAACACATTGTCATTCATATATTATCCCCTCATTCTTTATTGTGTATCTTCTGTCCAATAAGTTACACTATTTATCCAATTCTTTAAAGTTTCATTGGCAAGACTGACTTCCTCAACATTTTCCTTACTTCCAGCATCCGTTGGAACTGGAACAATGTCTGTATTATAACTAGATAGTTTACTTGCCTTTGTTAATAAAACAAAATAATCATGTGGTAAAGCAAAAATAATTTGTGAAGGAGCAGAAAGTTGATCAATATTTGCAAAAACATTATTACCGGACGAATCATGTACAGCTAATACTTTTACATTTTGAAGTAATTTTCCAACCATGATTTTATCCTTACTTCCACTTTTCCCTTCTTTATTAATTGCTTTTAAATAGATGTCTATATAATTACCAGGTAAAATTGAATTTCCATATGAAGTAGTCATATTTACATTCAAACTATATAATTCATATCCTTCTGGATAACTACCAATTAATGATTTATCCTTCAATTGTGATTCTTCAGCAATAGCATTTTCATAAAATAAACTACCAGCTGGGATAACACTATCTGTTTGTGTATACTTACCAACAACAGAATTTATATCTGTATAAGGTTTTCCCTTTAACATAGCTGGAGGAACGTTTATTGTCCCTACCATACCATCTTCTATTTTTGTACCTGGTGCAATTGTTTGAGTAGCATAGGGAACCGTAATTGGATTAACTTGATCTTCTATTTTCTTTTGGTAACCAATATATAAGACTATTATTCCTAAAACAACACAAAGAATCGTCACCGTATTTTTATTTGCTAAAAATCTCTTTAGTCCTGACATAAGTTTTCCCCTTTCTACTCTACCCCAGTATTTTCTATTTTCTCAGTATTATCATCAATCCATGTTTTTAAAGTAGGACTGGCTATACTTACTTCTTGATCTGATTCTTGACTTGCAGACAAGTTCAAACTTATTTCTGTAGCATAGCTTCTTAAATATTTAACTTTTGTAAGCAAAATCCAGTAATCCGAAGGAAGTGCAAAAATAAGCTGCGAAGGTGTTGTTTCTTGATTCTTATTTTTAAATACACTGTTTCCTGATGAATCTTTTACAGATAAAACTTTTACATTTTTGAAAAGTTTTCCAAACATAATTTTACCTGACGCTTCTTCGTTGGTTGCTTTTAGATATAAATCAATGTAGCAACCTGGTGTTATAGAGTTCCCTAAAGTAGTTGTAACATTTACATCCATACTATATAACACCCATCCATCTGGATAATCGCCCAATATTCCTCCATCTGGTAGTTCTTCCTTTGTTACAATTGATCTTTTATAAAACAAACTACCTTCAGGAATAATACTATCTGCTTGCGCATACTTTCCAACGACTGCATTCATATCAGTATATGGATTTCCTTGAATCATAGCAGGAGGAACCTCGATGGTTCCTACCATATCACTTGTAATTAGTTGACCACGTGATATTTTTACTTTTGCATATGGTACCGTTATTGGTTGGATTTGATCCTTAATTCTTTTATCATAACCAAAATACAAAACAGCGATTCCTAATATAACACAGATTAAAGTCACGGTGTTTTTATTAGACAAAAATTTCTTCAAACCGACCATCTGATGTTCCCCTTTCTATCTTTATATTACTTTGAACAAATTAAACGGCTTGTCTCACTTGAAGTGTTGGTAAGACCCTTTGTTATTTCTTCAATATGACTTGCATTTGCATCATCTAAAATATTAGCAGATGTAGTGCTTTCAATAATTGCATCTATAGAATTTGTAATTCCCATTGACCCATCTTTACCATCTGTAGAAAATGAATTCGTTGTACGAGTCGTTATAGTAACACTAACCTTAGGAGGTGCCTCGTTAATATCATACATATCAATAGTATAATTTTTCATTTTAATTGCATTAGCAAATCTTCTGATAAAACTTTCTGCAAACATTTCTCTATCCATTCTATATACACCATAGACTCTGTAAAAATCCGTATCCGTAGAATCAAGCATAGCTGCTTCTGTAACTGATTTTAATGCATAATAGTCAAGTTCAGCACCATTGGTATAGTTGTTTACTACATTAACTATACCAATAGTAATTAAACCCATTGCTAAAATTCCTAATGCCATCATTGCGTTCTTCATATCTTCTTCCTCCTAACTACTTCTTATCTCTCAAGTTATTATACACATCTGTTCCTTTAGAAATATCAGAACCACTTGTATAATAAGAATTGTTTCTTATAAATTTGTTTTGACATCCAAATCCAGAAGATTTGCTATCACAGGATGTTTCAGACATAGCTATAACTGAATGATCATTATTATAGTTTCGAACGGCTTTTAATGTATCCTTTGTTACATTGAAAGTAAAGTTTTTATAATCTTGATAAGCATATCCTGTTTCCTTAATAAACTTTCTAGTATTTGAAGGAGAAAGCTTATAAGTTGTAACACCTAATGCTTGGATATTTTTGTTTGCTGCTGCAGTTGTTTTACTATCTTTCCAGTTCCATGCAATATCCTCTTCTTTCATATTTTCAAAAGGATCAGAAAGATTTACAGTTCTGTAGAAATATTTGCTAACAAGAGCATTTTTAATTTCTGTTAATTCTTTATCTTTTACATTATCCTTACAAGAAGAATCATCGCTACAACAAATAGATTCATTTATAACAGTTGTATCATTCTCGCCGTCTCCATCTAAATCTCTATCTGAAATTTGAGGTTTACAATAAGAATATCCTTCTGGAATATATCCATAGAAACAATCAATGTTAAAGTTCCATCCGTTATCTTTTCCTAAGATACCTACTTTTTCTAATGTAGCATTAATGTTGTAATTAAATCTCTTATAAGTACCACTTGTTTCGCAAACATTCTTCAATTTAGCATCATCGGTATCCCAAACCTTAACGGAAAC
>CAZWZO010000026.1:0-8352 GCA_964638525.1 uncultured Muribaculaceae bacterium
ATAAAGATTGTATTATTTTGATATCAGATGAAAAAGAAAAACCATTTAATAATTTAAATCGTATTATAAAAGGCTTTGATAAATATATAAAACTAAAGGAAACCGATACAGTATTTATTACAGAACCTGCTTATGAAGGTATTGAAAAAGCTACAGCAATCGTTATGGATGAGATTGCTCAATTAAATGCAAATGCTGTATGTTTAGACAGTAAAAAACATTTATTACATCATGCCTCTCGTGAAGACTTGATGCTTATGATTAATCTTATGAATCCAAAGTATTATTTCCCAGTAAAAGGGGAATATAGAATGCAATATGCCAATGCAGATATTGCTAGAGAATTAGGAATTCCAAAAGAAAATATTATTCTAAAGCAAAATGGGGATGTTGTAGAGTTTGTTAATGGGGTTTTAAAAGATACAAAAGAACATATTGATACAGATGAAGTATTAATAGATGGAAAAAGCCAAGAAGACATTGGAGAACTTGTCTTAAAAGATAGAGAAATGTTAAGTGAAAATGGTATTGTAATTGTTAGCTGTTCTCTAGATAGAACAACAAAACAAGTTTTATCTGGACCAGAGATACTTACAAGAGGGTTTATCTATGTAAAAGACAACCAAGATATTATCGATCAAAGTAAAGAAATAAGTTTAGAAATTATACTACATAACATAAATGAACAAGATAAAAAAGTAGAGTTTAATAACATTAAAAATGAAATAAGAGAAAAACTCGGAAAATATTATTACAAAGAAACAGGATGTAAACCAATGATAATAACAGTAATTCAAGAGGTTTAATCCTTTTTTTCTAATAAGGAGAAACAAATGAAAAAAGAAAAGAAAGAGGAAATTGAATTTTTAGAAGTTGAAGTAGTTAAAGATAAAAAGAATAAAAACAAAAGGAAAACAAAAAAGAAAGAAAAAATAAAGGTAATTTATATTGTTTTATTTCTAGTATTAATTTTACTTGGAATCGGTTGTTTTCTTTTGGATAAATACCAAGAAAAAATAGGAAAACAAGAAAGGAAAAATACTATCGTAGAAGTAAAAAAACATTACTCTACTTATGTAAAGACAACAAAGCAGACAAAAATATATGATAAAAATGAAAAGGAAATAGGTCTTTATGGTAAAGACGTAGAATTAACATTGAAAAAAGAAAATATTGATGAAAATACGAAGTACTTTAAAACAGATGAGGGTAGTTATGTTTCGTATAAAGATGTAACACCAATAGAAAAATTAAGTACGTATGATACTCGATATAAGAATTATGTGCTGTTTAATGAAGACGTTGTTACAAAAGATAAAACGACCCTATATGATGAAAAGAATAATTTGGTTTATTCATTCAATAAAAGTTTTACGTTTCCAATCATTGTAAAAAAAGAAGAAAGCTATGGTGTAGAATATCAAGATCGTTTGCTTTATGTAAAAAAAGAAGACGTTAAAGAAGAGAAAAAAGCACAAAATACGAAAGCAGAAACAAGAGATAACATTCGTACGTTAACTTATCATACTATTTATAATACTGAAACGGAAAAATGTACAAATACAGTAATTTGTCATCCAATTGAACAATTTGATAGTCATATGAAATATATTAGCGAACAGCATTATTTTACTTTAACAATGCAAGAGTTAGAGATGTTTCTAAATCAGGAGATAAGAATTCCTAAGAAAAGTATTGTTATAACTTTGGATGATGGAAAATACGCTCAAAATGCCGTTAATATAGTAGAAAAATACAAAGTAAATGCAACTTATTTTATCATTAGTTCTAGATACGATGTAAAAGATATAAAAACAACATATATGAATTTCCAATCGCATTCTTATAATCTTCATAACAATTACAAATGTAAAGGTGGAGAACAAGGAGGGCAACTTCTTTGTGAAGATAAAGATAAAGTACTAGAAGACTTAAGGAAAAGCAAGGAAAGTCTAGGTGGTGATGTCTTTGCCTTTGCCTATCCATTCTTTGATTGGAATGAAAGAGCCAAAGAATTACTAAGTGAGGCTGGTTTTCGTCTAGCATTTATCGGTCAATATAATACAGATGGTTTTTCTACCTATACAACCGATCGTCTTATGTTAAGAAGAAAAACAATATTTAGTACAGATGATCTAAATGTTTTAGAAGGTTACTTGAATGCATAAAAAAAGATTCAAACGAATCTTTTTTTTCTTTTTAAAAATGTCTATATAGTCCAATTGCTTTTCCAAGGATGGTTACGTTATTCAAAAGAATAGGTGCCATTGTATCATTTTCAGGTTGCAATCTGATATGCTCTTTTTCTTTATAGAAAGTTTTTAGGGTTACCTCATTTTCATCGGTCATAGCAACAACAATATCTCCATTGTTTGCTTGACTCTTTTTTTCTACAATGACAATATCTTTATCAAAGATACCTTTATTAATCATACTTTCGCCTTGTACTTTTAATGTAAATATATCCTTTCCCTTTGGAATGATGTTTGAAGGTAGATCAAAAAATTCATCAGGTACTTCAATGGCTTCGATTGGGTTTCCTGCCGTGACTTTACCAAGTAAGGGAACCGAAACAACTTTTTCGTCTTCTTGGTATTCGTTTGGAACCAAAAGTTCAATGGTTCTATTTCTTTTTTCTGACTTTTTTATATATCCCTTTTCAGCAAGCTTTTCTAAGTGAAAATGAATAGTAGCGGGAGAAGACAAATGTACTTCTTCTCCTAGTTCTCTTACTGTAGGAGGGTATCCTTTTTTTGCAATGGATTTCTTTAGGGCATCTAGTATATCTGCTTGTCTTTTTGTAAGTTTTTCCATAGTATCACTTCCTTATCTACATTGTAAGCGTTCTAATTTCTTTTGTCAAACAAATGTTTATAAAAAAGTTTCTTTTTTTCTTATCGTTCTTTTGCTATAATAAGAATAGGTAGGGTGGTAGTATGAAAAAAGTTTTGTTAATAGATGGAAACAATATATTATTTAGAAGTTTCTATGCAACGAGTTATAGCGGTGTAATTATGAGAAATCAACAGGGGTTTCCAACAAATGCTTTATATGGATTAATCAACATGTTAAATAAAATTATTACAGAAGAAAAGCCAACACACATCATGGTTGCTCTTGATAAAGGAAAAACATTTCGACATGATAAATATGAAAGTTATAAAGCTGGAAGAAAGGCTATGCCTGAAGAGTTAAAACTTCAATTTCCAAAAGCCAAGGAAATCATTGAAGCTATGGGAATTCGATATTTTGAAATCGATAATTATGAAGCTGATGATATTATTGGAACTTTTGCTAGTGAAGTGGATCGTAATGAAGATTTTACTGGTACGATTATTTCAAGTGATAAAGATTTATTACAATTAATTAGTGATGATATAGATGTAAAATTATTAAAAACAAATGATTTTATTCGTATGGATAAGAAGTTATTTCGAGAAACTTATAAAGTCGATCCCATTCATATGATTGATTTAAAAGCTTTAATGGGAGATGCTTCGGATCATATACCTGGTGTAAAAGGAATTGGAGAAAAAACAGCCATTCAATTACTTGAAAAATATACAACGATAGACAATCTATACGCTCATATTGATGAAATAAAAGGTAAAACAAAAGAAAAACTAGAAAACGATAAAGAAAATTGCTATATGAGTTATGATCTTGCAACAATCTATAGAGAAGTAGATATTGATACAGACTTAGAAAAAATAGCTTATAAGGGTATTGATTACGAAAAGTACATCAAGTTGTTAAAAGAATTTGAATTTAATTCTTTATTAAAGAAAATAGATAAAGAAAATCTTCCAAAAAACATTTTAGAAGAGAAAAAAGAAGAAGAGGTAGGAAAAAATTTAATAATTGTTACTTCATTAGACCAAGTAGAAAAAAAAGAAAATTATGCTTTATATTTAGAAGTTTTAGGGTACAATTATCATAAAGCTAAACCACTAGGAGTGAGTATTTATAATAAAGATAGCAATTATTTTATTCCTTTTGATCTATTACTTGAAAAGAAAGATTTCTTTTTTGATTCTTTTCATAAGAGTACGTATGATTTAAAAAAGGTATTGTATGTTTTTAATAAATATGGGTTGAAAATCAACAATTGTGATTTTGATAGTATGGTGGCTTCTTATGTATTAAACTACAATCAAACTACAGATATTGCTGTTTTAGCAAATGCACTTTCCTATGATATTGCTAAATACGATAGTATATATGGAACAAAAATCACTTTAAAAGAACCATCTTTAGAAACAGTAGCAAAGCAATGTTCTAAAAAGGCTAAGTTTATTTATGAAACAAAAGCTTTGCTTTTAGATAAATTAAATGAAGAAGAATTAGAATATTTATTTCATGCAATCGAAATGCCTCTTATCTTTGTGTTATACGACATGGAAAAAGAAGGAATTCGCATTGATCAAAGTATTTTAGAACGTATGGGGCAAGAAATTGATGAAAAAATGGATATTCTTACGAAAGAAATATATGAAGATGCTGGGGAAGAATTTAATATTATGTCTCCAAAACAGTTAGGAGAGATTCTTTTTAATAAATTACAGATTAAATACCCAAAGCGTATTAAAGAAGGACAACGTTTTTTAACCAATAAAGAAATCTTAGAAAAAGTAAAAAAGGAACATCCAATCGTAGAAAAAATACTACAATATAGAACTTTGTCTAAATTAAAGGCAAACTATGTAGTAGGATTAATAAATGAAATAGAAGAGGGAAGAATACATACTATATTTAATCAAACTTTAACTAGAACGGGTCGATTATCAAGTGAAGCTCCTAACTTGCAAAACATTCCAATAAGAGAAGAATTTGGAAAGTTAATTCGTAAGGCATTTATACCAGATGATGAAGATAGCATTTTACTTTCCAGCGATTATTCACAAATCGAGCTTAGAATGTTTGCTCATATGTCAGGCGCAGACAATTTGAAACAAGCTTTTATCGAAGAAAAAGATATTCATACGAAAACCGCTGCGGATATTTATCATGTAAATGAAAGCGAAGTAACGCCTTTAATGCGAAGAACAGCAAAAGCCGTAAATTTTGGTATTTTATATGGAATCAGTAGTTTCGGTTTATCTGAGGATTTACATACAGACTATAAAACGGCAAAAGAATTCATTGACAATTATTTAACTACTTATCCAGGAATCAAAGAATATATGGAACAGTTAAAGGAATACGCTTATAAACATGGCTATGTAAAAACGATTATGAATCGTAAAAGAACCATTGATGAATTAAAAGAAAAAAACTATATGGTACGTTCTATGGGAGAAAGAATGGCTTTAAATACACCTGTACAAGGAAGCGCTGCGGATATACTGAAAAAAGCCATGATTGAAATATTTGAGACATTCAAAGAAAAGAATTTAAAAAGTAAGATGCTTTTACAAGTACACGACGAACTTATTTTTAATGTAAAAAAAGAAGAAAAAAAGCAAGTAGAAGACATTGTTCGAGATATTATGCAAAATACATATAAATTAAGTGTGCCATTAAAAGTAGATATAGAAGAAGGTACAAATTGGTACGAAGCAAAATAAAAAGGATGGGAAGTGTATGCCAGAAAAACCAGAAGTCATAACGGTAGCCAATACCTTAAAAAAGAGAATTTTAAATAAAAGAATAAAGAGTGCAACTGTATATTGGAAAAACATCATTGCCTATCCAGACGTAGAAGAATTCGAAGAAAAAATAAAGAATCAAAAAATCCATGCCATTTCAACAAGAGGAAAATGGATTGTGTTTCTACTGGATGATTTTTACCTTCTTATTCATTTAAGAATGGAAGGAAAATTCTTTTTTAGAGAAAAGAAAGACAAAAGAGAAAAACATGAACACGTTATCTTTACTTTTGAAGACGATAAAGAAATGCGTTATAACGATACCCGTAAATTTGGGAAAATGTTGCTTATAGAAAAAGGACAACTTTATGAAAGAGAACCGTTAAAATCATTGGGGCTTGAATTTGATGATAAAAACTTAACGGTTTCCTACTTAAAAGAAAAACTAAAAAAGAAGAGTACACCTATAAAAACGGCTTTATTAGATCAATCCATTATCGCAGGAATTGGAAACATTTATGATGATGAAATTTTATTTTCTTCTCGTATACATCCCTTAGAAAGAGCAAACGAAGTAAGGGAGGAAAAACTAAAAGCTATTATTGAAAATACAGATAAAATTTTAAAATCGGCTATAAAAAAAGGTGGAACAACTATAAAATCTTATGAAAGTAGTGAAGGGGTACATGGTCTTTTTCAACAAGAACTACTTGTACATACAAAAGAAATATGTCCTGTATGTAAGGGAAAAATAGAAAAAATAAAAGTAAATGGCAGAGGAACGTATTATTGTCCAAACTGTCAGAAAAAAGGTGAATAAAATGGAATTTTTCTTAAATAAAGAAGATAAAAAAATAAAAAAGATTGTAAAAAAAGAAGAAAAAATCAGACTTACAAAAGAAGATTTAAAAGAGTTAAGAAAACAAATTGAAGAATACGGAGTAAAAGAAGAAAAGACAGTTTTAGCTTTAGCAAGATTACAACAAGAAGATAGCAAGTATTTGGATACAATCCTAAAAAAATATTATAAAGATAGAGAAATACCAGACAGGGATATTCAAACACTTTGTGTTTTAGTTAAAAATGGTGCTTTTCGAGAACAACCTGCTAAAGGATATGAAATAAAAAGCGAAGACTGTAAAGATTTGTTTGATGTGTTAGATGCTATTAATGCTAATAGTAGTGATATTATGTTAGATCAAAATCTAGGTGAAGAATTAGCAAACTTAAGTGAAAATGGAAAATATGTTATCTTTCTTCATCGCCCAGGGATTTTTATGTTGATGGATAATTTTATGAAGAAAGCTTTTTTAGAAGGAATTATTAGTAATGGTGATGGCCTTGCAGCAGGAGGGAACACTTCTTCACGTGGAAATATAGAAAAAACATTTACTTACGAAAAGAGTTCTGCTAACTTGATTGCAGATATAAAAAATGCTTGTGCTGCTCCTTACAAGGCGGATTCTTCCTTTAACTATGGTGTGTTTTTAGCGAAAATTCCAAAAGAAACAATAAAAGAAGAACCAATATTTTATGAAAGAGATGGAAATTTGTACTTGCATCCAAAGTATTTAGATGGCTTTGTGCATTTTGATGGAAAGAAAGTTACATCCTATACCAAAAACAACTATAAAGAAAATACGTTTACGCCTACAGTAAGAGACAAATCCTCGGTTGGAAGAAGAATACATTAATTTACAGATATTTTTTTGAAACCGTTTACAAAAAACAGAAAAAGTGGTTATAATAAAAGTATAAAAAATATAGAGGTGAGAAAGTATGAGTTTTTTAAAAAGAAAATTTAATCAAATGATACGAAGTTCTTTGATTACTTCAATTGTTTTAGTAGTAATAGGTGTTTTTTTAATAGTAAAACCAGAAGAGATATTATCGCTTATTTCCATTATTATTGGAATTGGCCTTGTAGTAATGGGAATCTTTGGTGTAGTAAATTTCATTAAAGATATCCAAGATAACAATCCAATGAGTTTGGATCTTATTTATGGAGCACTATGTTTAATTGTTGGTTCTGTGTTGATTACCAATACAAAAATTGTTGGTTCAATCTTACCAATTGTTCTTGGAATTTGGATGGTTATTAACAGTATTATCAAAGCACAATATGCAACTATATTGAAAGAAGATAATAATAGAGAATGGCAACTTACATTAATAATATCAATTTTAACTTTAGTATGTGGAATTTTATTTATATTTAATCCATTTAAAGGAGCAGCTGTACTTACACAAATTATTGGAACTATATTAGTTATTTACTCTGTTATGGATATTATAAATATTATTATATTAAAGAAAAATATTCACGACTTTAAAAAGGACGTAAAAAAAGATATCAAAAAAACAAAAAAAGCTATTGAAGAAATCGATAAAGAAGTAAAAGAAGCATCTTACGAAGAAGTAGAAGAAAAGAAAGAGAAAAAATCTACAAAGAAAACTACGAAAAAGTAGTTTTTTCTTTTGTCAAAAATTGTTCTTCTTGTAACAACTTCCACTTGATGTTTAATGTAGAGTTGTAAAATTTCTCTTAAACTCAACACTTTTGGTGTTCCATCCACCAATGCAAGCATGTTTATTCCTATGCCTGTTTGAAGTTGCGTGTGCTTGCAAAGCTTATTAATAACAACCTCAGGCAAAGCGCCACTTTTAAGCTCAATGATAATGTCAATTCCATGGCGGTCTGCCGCATCGTGAATATTGCTAATTTCTGGGAGTTTCTTATCGCGGACAAGTTCGCCTAATTTTT